>JARGFK010000021.1 GCA_029211065.1 Desulfobacterales bacterium | reverse complement strand
GCTACTTGTCAAACGGACAATTTACAAGGTGAACTCCTTTCAGTTCACAAGATTGACCAGGCTTTGCCTGGCGCACCAGGATCTACAGGATAATCCGGATAGGATATATTTTTTTTCTGCCACCGGTTAAGGCCGTAAAAAGCCAATCCAACTTTAACGTTAAACCAGACCATCCAAAAAGCAGCTTCCCGATATCATAGCAGTAAGACCCTTTTTGCCTTTCTTCAGGTAAGGCAAAAAAATCCTGAATATCCTGTAAATCCTGTCAAACTTCATTATCTTTTACATGTATAACATTTATATATCATTTGTTGATTTTTAAACGGTTATGTTTTAATCGAGATAATGAATCATCGCGTTGATATAAAAAAAGACCTTTGGATCCTCAAATCCTCAGTCCCCTTCTCCCGTCTGATCGGGAGAATTAAAGGAACAACCCGTTTTGCATGAAATAAAGGACATTCAGCAGCCAGAAGGCGAACCCCTGCGCCGATGGTTTTTTGACCCGGCCATGGAGCTTGTCATCTGGATCGACGACAGCGGCGATATCGTCGGATTTCAGCTGGTTTACGACCGGCCCATGGACCCGCATGCCCTGACCTGGTATGAAGAATCCGGCTATTACCATCACCGCGTTGATGACGGCGAATGCCCGGACACCACCGCTTTCAAGGGCATCCCGATCCTGATAGCAGACGGCCGGTTTGATTTTAGGCGGGTGGGAGCGGATTTTAAGAGGAAAAGCATTGAAATCGAATCCCAGGTCGCCGCGTTTGTCTATGACAAGATCATGCGATTCACAAATATCTGATAATTAAACCCGATCGGTCGATTTGTGTCTGTCCAGCGGACTGCGCACTGCCCGATTCAAGCTATCGACAAACGACGTTCAGAGTCTGGCCGAATTCATCAAGCAGCATTCACCTCCCGGCGACCTCCGGACAGCTTTCGTAGTATCCACGGACCTGGAATTTGGTCTGGTCAGGATGTTCGAGGCCTTGCGCGAAACCCCAAGTGCACGGACGATGGCCTTTCGGGACAAGGAACAGGCGCTCGAATGGCTCGCGAGAGATGCCGTTTAAGCGCTTGCACATGTCAATCTCGTCTGTTATTTCTTTGTCAACAGGTACGTCTTTAAATCATTAAATGATGAGGTGCTCGCAATGAAAATGTTTAAGATGGATGATTATAAAAAAATGAAGGATCCAACGCCTCCCGGGAAGGCATTGACAAAAATATTGACGCGTGAGGATAATGCCAAGGATCTTGAAGGCATCTTTGTCGTGTTTCCTCCGATCCGCCATGGCCGCTACCACTTCCACAAAAAGCGCGAATGTCTTTTCGTCATCATCAGCGGCACGGCGACTGCAAAGATAGATGACAAGGAATATCCCATCAAGGCCGGCGATATCATTCATCTTGCCGCAGGAGAAAAACACACCATAACAAATGAATCGCATGAGGAATTTCGATTCATGGAGTTTTATACCAATCCGCCGCACGAAGCAGATTGGATCGAAGTGAAACAGGAGAAGCCATGAAGATTGCGCAGTTCCATGATGAAAATAGAATCCGTCTGGGCGAGATCCAGGACGAAAGCATCCTCCCCATCGATTTTTACGGGGACATGATTTCCTATATCAACAACGATAAACGCGCGTACACGCAAACCGGCGAGGCCATTCCCCTCGACCAGGTGCGGCTGGCGCCAGTGTTGACCCGGCCCGCAAAGATCATCGGCATCGGATTAAACTACAAGGATCACGCAGCAGAGCAAAGTGTAAAATTGCCCGATGACCCGAAAATCTTTGCCAAATTCCCCAACACGCTCATCGGACCCAACGATCCGATCACTTGGAATACAACCGTGACCGACCAAGTGGATTTTGAAGCGGAATTGGCCGTCATTATCGGCAAGACCGTTCGGGATTGTTCTGAAGAGGAGGCTCTGGCCGCGGTATTCGGATATACATGCGCCAACGATGTAAGCGCAAGGGATATCCAATTTACCAATGCGCAACTAGTGTGTGGAAAATCACTGGACACCTTCTGCCCGCTCGGCCCATGGATCGTGACGAGCGATGAAATACCGGACCCGAACAGGCTGAAAATCCGATCATGGTTGAATGACACCCTCATGCAGGACAGTCATACCGGTTTGATGATCTTCAGTGTCCCCTACCTCATCAGCTTCCTGTCCCACCGCTTTACGCTGGAAGCCGGGGATGTTATCTTGACAGGCAGCCCCAAGGGAGTCGGCGCTTTCCGGGATCCGCCGATTTTTATGAAGTCAGGAGACACGGTGACGATAGAGGTCGAAGGCATCGGCCGCCTCGCGAATACATGTCAAACCCGATAGCCGTCGGACAGGAGATGAATATGAAACTGTGGGAACGAGTGAAGTACAGTGCCATCATAGATCGAGAACCACTCCGCTTGCCGGACGAGAAAACAGTAGCGGTCTGGCCCCTTGTAACCGTCGAGGTCTGGGATCCGGACGGTCCGATGCCGCGGACGATCCTCACGCCCCCCCAGGAGGTCCGGTATATTCCCGACGTGCCGAACTGGTGCTGGGCGGAGTACGGGGCGCGCATCGGTTTCTGGCGGATGAAAGCGGCGCTCGATCAAAGGGGGCTGAAGTCCGTCCTGTGCATCAATGGATCGGTCATCGATCGCTATCCGCGCATCTGTGGAGCAGCCCTTGA
Source organism: Desulfobacterales bacterium (assembly GCA_029211065.1). Classification (NCBI taxonomy): domain Bacteria; kingdom Pseudomonadati; phylum Thermodesulfobacteriota; class Desulfobacteria; order Desulfobacterales; species Desulfobacterales bacterium. The sequence continues at coordinate 49,431 of JARGFK010000021.1, read as the reverse complement.
GGCCGGCTGGGAGTTTATGGGCCATAACATCGTCCAAAAACCCATGCACGCGATGGAGAATGAGGAAGAAGCGATCTTCCGGACCGTCGAGGTGATCGAGAAGTTCACCGGCTCCAAACCGCGCGGCTGGATGGGGCCGGGATTGACCGAGACTCACAACACGCCGGAACTGCTGGTGAAGGCCGGCATCGAGTATACCACCGACTGGGTGCTGGATGACCAGCCCACGGTGATCGAGACCCGGAACGGCCCGCTCTACAGCATTCCCTACTCGGTGGAGGTAAACGACGTGGTTTTGATGGCAATCGAAAAACGCCCCTCCTCCGGATTGTATGAACGGGCGCTCTCGACGGTCGAGCGATACTTGCAGGAGGGTCCCGAGCAGGCCCGCGTGCTCGCCCTGGCCTGCCATCCGTTCTTGCATGGCGTACCGCACCGCATCGGCTATTTTGAACAAACGCTCGACGAGCTGGCCGCCAAGAACAGGGTAATGTTCACCACCGGCGGCTGGATCCTCGATTGGTATAAGGCAGCGCGCAACCTGTGATGTTGTAAGGACGCATCATGGGCAGAAAACACAACCGGGGAAAGGAAGGTAACGGGGACATTCTTTACCTAAAGGAGTCAGGCATGGCATCAGACATCTATCGGCAGCTTCAAAAACAGCTGGACATGTATTCCCTCGGTTTTCCGGCCACCGAGTCGGGCATTGAATTGAAGATCCTCAAAAAACTCTTTAAAAAATCGGATGCGGTCTGTGTGTAACGACCTGTTCAGTAGAGGCCATGCGATTGGTGCCGAAGCCTGGAAAAGAACACATGACGCCGCCGGCAACCGGCATGGAGCAGATGATGATCATGGCCAAAAACCGGGGGCTGTTGTAAAAACTGAGCGACTGTTTTGGTTGATTATCCTTGAGTGATATTGAAACAAATCTGAAACGCTATTTGGATACGGAATGCCTGCTCAATCATTTCTTCGCACGGTTCGATTACTGCGCATCCATGTGCATCAAACCTGCCGTGGAAAGCAGCGGCGGCAAGTCTGCGGCGGCCTGCTGCGGAAAGAAATATTACAAGCTCTATGATCTGGAGCACCCGGCGTTTGAACTTCTGCGGCAGGAGCGGCAAAGGCTTTATGGGAAAGCAGTCCCGCCAGCGGCGGTGACATATTATATTTATCTCATCGCCCGCTTCGCTTGAGACGCAAAGGCCGCACAGTTAAATATTATATGTAATCGTATAAACTTAGGCGCCGTTTTTCAACAGCCTGTTAAGGAATATCCATGGAACAGAAAACCATCCGGCTTCAGCCTTTCCAAGTCCAGGCCGCAGTCGAACTGGACATCACCTGCACCATCGGCCGGCAATCCCACCTGCTGAAGGTTGACTTCAGGCTGCAGGGCGACCTGAAAGCCGTTGCAATTCCAACGCCTGCCAGGCGTCCGGCGCGCCATCACCAGTTGTGGGAAAACACCTGCCTGGAATGCTTTGTGTCTGCCGAAGGCTCTCAAGCCTACTGGGAATTCAACCTGTCTCCGTCCGGAGACTGGAACCTCTACCGATTCGACGATTACCGCCGGGACATGCGTGAGGAACCGGCGATCCCGGAATTAATCTTGAATATGCAAAAAGAACCGAACCTGCTGTGTCTGGGCTGCATGATTGACCTGGGCGGCCTCGGACTGGATCGGCAAACGCTGGACATGGGTGTCGCAGCCGTTGTCCGGTCCAGTGACGGCCGGAACACCTACCATGCAGCCGCCCATCCGGGCCCGAAACCCGATTTTCATCACCGGGAAGCCTTCATTCTGAAAGTGTCGCCATAGAAAAATAGAAGCCATCTCATAAGAGTCAAGATCATACCCTAAATTTACACATATCATATATTGACAACATGTATCCAACTGGATACAATAGGCCATGATTGAAATTCGCAAGACTGAAATCTTCGCAAAATGGATTGATGGTCTGCACGATATCCGTGCCCGTGCTCGTATCCAAGCCCGGGTTGAGAGACTGGCAGGCGGGAATCCCGGAGATGTTAAGGCAGTAGGTGAAGGCGTTTTAGAGTTGCGAATTGACTATGGACCCGGCTATCGGGTGTATTACAAAAAGTACGGGCAAAAGGTGGTAATTTTATTGGCTGGCGGCGATAAGCGGACCCAAGCCAACGATATCAAAACCGCCTTGCGCCTAGCACAGAACTTATAGGAGACCATCATGGCAAGAACCATCACTACCCGATACGATGTCGCTGAGCATCTTCGCACCCCAGAGGAAATGGCTGCTTATCTTCAAGCTTGCATAGAAGAGGCGAACGGCGATGCTGCTTTCATTGCAAAAGCGCTGGGTGATATCGCCCGGGCTAAGGGCATGTCGCAAGTTGCGCGTGATGCAGGTCTATCCCGCGAAAGCCTTTACAAAGCACTCTCTGGGGAACGAAGCCCAGGTTTCGACACCATACTTAAAGTTATTGGCGCACTTGGCTTAAAATTGCATGCGGAAGCCGTTTCCGTAAATAACGCAACAGCCCATCATGACACTTGAGCTGGATCGTGAAAAGTCTGGGGCGAGATGAGGGGATGCCCTTTGAATATCGTTCCGTAACAGGTGACCCTTTTATAAACCCTGCCGTCATTCCAGGCCGCGTTTATTGCCAATGCGGCAGATCGAAGGTTCCGATAAAATCATTGAAGAACCCTGCAGCAAGCTGCAGGGAATCTTCGACCGTAAGGATTTTTAATCTAATTTTTGATTCGCTCGCTAAACCCGCAGCAAGCTGCAGAGAATGCGCTCGCTGTTGCCGTTCAGCTTTTAATTTTTCCTCTGAAGCCCAATGACAACAATCCTGAAAAGCACAACACCGTAAGGAGCCCAAAGGCTATTTTGACGCTCTTTAGGAACAAACCGAGATGTTCGGGAGTAACCTGGACCCGGCCCATAAATAGTGAAAAGGTAAACATGGCCAGTGCGATGCTGAACATCATTCCTATTTGCCTGATAGTTACGATCATGCCGGAGGTCGTTCCGTAATATTTTTTGTCCACCGAACCGATCGCGTCGTTCATATTGGTGGAGATGAAAAACGCCCAGCCGGCACCCACCAGAAACAAGCCCGTAAGAATCACCAGCGGATGGGTATGAACCGTTATAAAGGCAAACAGCAGCATGCCCGACGTGGCCGATGCCATGCCGATCAGTGAAAGGAAGTGCGGCTTGACCCGATCCACCAGTCTGCCGGCCAGGGGAGACAGAACAGCCTGAAAAAGGGGCTGGGACACCAGGAAGAGTCCGGCCCTTTGCGGCGAAAACCCTTTGGCATACTGCAGATAAAGGCTTAGCAAAAAGGTGACCGCGAACACGGCTGAATAAAATATAAAGGCGGACAGGATCGCAAATGAAAAGGCGCGGTTTTCCATGAAAAGTTTCATTTCCAAAATCGGCAGCTCGGCTTTCAGTTCCCATTTGACAAATACGATCCCGCACACCAGGCCTGCTGAAACCAGCCAGAGGCCCTGCCTGGACGGCAGGATGGAAAGCCCGTACATCAAGGACACGATCATGGTACCGAAAAGGATTACACCGACCCAATCGATCCTTTCGTCCATGGTCTCGATCCGTCCATCCCTGATTTTCCAGACTATGAAAACGATGACAAACAGCCCGAAGGGGACATTGGCCAGAAAAATACTTCTCCATCCCAGGTGATGGGTCAGCAGCCCCCCTAAAAACGGTGCCAGGGTTTGCCCGGTATAGACGGCGGCCATGCACATCCCCAGGGGTTTGCCTCTGGTGCCGGCCGGGTATATCGAACTGACAATCACCAGCCCGGTATTCAGGATCATCGCGCCCCCGACCCCCTGAATCGCCCTGAAAAAAATCAAAGCCGCCGCCGAATCGGAAACCGCCAACGGAAAGGAAGTCGCCGTGCAAATCACAACCCCCCACAAGAATATCTTTTTGCGGCCATAGATGTCGGCGATTCTTCCGGCGGGAATGGCGAACACGGCGATGGACAGCAGCAGGGAAATCGAAATCCAGCCCAGCTCCACCGGGTTGCTGGAAAGGCTTTTCCCGATGGCGGGAAGCGCCACATTAACCGACATCCCGATGATCGGCATCATGACATAGGCAATTAAAATAACGAGCAGAATAGTCGAATTTTTTTGGTGATGGTGGTTACTCATTCGCAGTTTAAAAGCCTAAAGGGAGCGTTGGTGAAAAAGTTCCGGGCATGCAGGGGAGCATTCATCGGAATATTCGCTCGTTACAAGTGACTCATTTTAACCCGGCCGACAGTCAGTGATGACATTATTTCCACGGCGGCAGATCGAGGGTTCCGATGATGTCGGTTATGGCGGCGATGCCGTTTTCGATGCAGTAGCGTTCGAGATCTTCCACGATATTCAGGGCCGTGCGGGGATTGATAAAGTTCGCGGTCCCCACCTGCACCGCCCGGGCGCCCACGATAAAAAACTCAAGGGCGTCCTGGTAGTTCATGATCCCGCCGATGCCGATGACCGGGATTTTCACCGTACGCACCACCTGGTGCACCATATGCAGCGCGATGGGACGGATGGCCGGACCGGTGAGCCCGCCGGAAACATTGGCCAGCTTCGGCCGCCGCGTCTTGATATCCACGGCCATTCCCGTGGGGGCGTTGATCAGGGAGATCACGTGGGCCCCGGCCCCTTCCACCGCCCGGGCCATTACCCGGATATCGGTCACATTGGGGGAGAGCTTCACAATCACCGGCTTGTCCGCAATTTTCAAAACCTGCTCCGTCACCTGGGCCGCAACCTTCGGGTCGGTGCCGAATACCATGCCGCCGCACTCCACATTGGGGCAGGATATATTGACTTCCAGAGCGGAAACCGCATCAATCCCTTTAAGTCCTTCGGCCACCGCGCGATAATCATCAATGGTGTGGCCATAGATATTCACGACGACCCTGGTGGTGAGCTCTGCCAGCCACGGCACGATTTTCTCCACAAAGGCCTTCAGCCCCATGTTGGCCAAACCGATGGCGTTGAGCATGCCGCAGGCGGTTTCCACGATCCGGGGGGGCGGGTTCCCGGTTTTCGGATTCACCGACAGCCCTTTGACAACGATTCCGCCCAGTGAATTCAGATCAAACAGCTCACTGTATTCCTGACCGTAGCCGAAAGTGCCGGAAGAGGTCATCAGGGGATTTTGCAGCTTTAAGGGGCCTAATGTGACGGACAGGTCCGGTTTGGTTATACTCATAGGGTCTCCCAATCAATGGCGCGGGCCGGAAATATCGGCCCGTCCTTGCATACCAGATAGTAGGTTATTCGGTCCGGTGTCGATGATTTCACCGCACACCCCTGGCAGGCCCCCAGGCCGCAGGCCATATTGGCTTCCAAAGACATCTGGCAGGAGGTTTGGCTTGAGATGGTCAAAGCCGCCACCTTTTTGAGCATGGGCGCCGGTCCGCAGGCATAGACGATCGCTGAAGCCTTCTCTGCCTGATGGATATGGGTTTCAAGCAATTCCGTAACAAAACCATGATGCCCGAGACTGCCGTCATCGGTTGCAATCAGAAGGTTTTCATCCGTCAACCCGAATGTGTCGAAGGGGACCTTTTCGGCTTCGCGGCGATAACCGGCCAGAAACAGCGGTTTGGAAACAGCGAGGGTTTGGGCCAAAAACAGCAGGGGGGCAATGCCGATTCCGCCCGCTGCCAGTATCGGCCTTTTTCCCGGCCGGGGCTGGGAAAATCCCCGGCCCAGCGGCCCCAAGACCGCCATATGGTCCCCCTTTTCCGCTTTAGCCATGAGGGCCGTCCCTTTGCCGATGACCTTATAAAGGATCAGGAGCAGCTCTCCCTGCAAGGTTCCCCCGATGGAGAACGGCCGCCGCAAGAGCGGCTCCAGGGCCGAGCCCACCCGGATCATGACAAACTGTCCGGGGCTTGCCGCAGCGACGATTTCAGGGGCTTTAAACCCCATCACATAGGTATCGGCTGCCACCTGCGTGTTGAATGCGATTTCTGTTTCCCTGTCAATCATGTTTTATCCATTCTCCTGCCAAAAGCGGCCAAAGGTGTTAAAATCGTTTCCCGTTAGCATTCGTTAGTACTTGCTGTCAAAACTTTTTTTTATTATGCTCATTAAAATTAAACCGGAAAATATCCCGTGAACCCCAAAAGACCTACAGCAGGAATCATTCTGGCGGCCGGCCTGTCCACCCGGTTCGGCCGGCCCAAGCAGCTCATGGACTTAAACGGCAAACCGCTGATCGAATGGGTGGTGGATGCCTGTTTATCCTCCCGGCTGGATAATATCGTTGTGGTCCTCGGCCATGACGCCCGGCAAATCGCGTCCAATCTGTCGCTGAGATACAACGACCGGCAGGTTCTCACGATCATAAATCCTCAATACAAGGACGGTATGAGTCAATCCCTGCGCACGGGTTTAGCCAACGTCATGAAGGACTTTCCCGCGGTGATGTTTTTGCTGGGGGATCAACCATTGGTGAGTTCAGCCCTGATCGATCAGTTACTGGAAAGCTTTTGGGAGTCGGAAAAAGACATCTGCGTCCCCGTTTACAACGGCAAACGGGGAAATCCAACGCTTTTCAGCAGCAAGTTCTACCAACAGCTATTGAACGTATCCGGGGATATCGGCGCCAGAGAAATCATCCGGGCGCACCCGGAAGCGGTGCTTTTGGTGGAAACAAAGGACCCTCTGCCCTTTTTTGACATCGACACCGAAAAGGATCTGGAGGAACTAACCGCCATTATGAAAAATAGAAATCTTGAATGAAATCCCCCTGAGAGCCTATCCGACAACTCCCTCTCCCTTGAGGGAGAGGGCTGGGGTGAGGGTGTAAGGGGCGAAAACATACCCCCCCTCACCTAACCTCTCCCCACAAGGGGGAGAGGAATAATAGATTGTCGGACAGCCGCTCGGGAGAAATTATATTCGTCATCCAACATGAATATGCATAATTGGCTATTCAATCAGCCACCGAGTAGCCGCCAGCAGACATCCCGCCACTTCCCGGGGCGCTTCAATATGGCCGTAGTGCGTCAGGGGCATGTCCAATACCAGGATGCGGATGTCAGCTTCAGGATTGTGGACGCGGAACTGATCGGCAATGGTCAGCTCCCGCGCTTTCCGGGGAGATTCTTTGTGCCAATGCCCCCGGTCCCATTTTCCCACCACCCAGACCATTTTCCGGTATCCCCCGAGCATTGAAGGGTTGACGCTGAACAGGTCCGCCTGTATCTCCGTTGGCTGGATTTTTGATCCGGTTCTAAACAAAACATCCGTCAATTCGCCTGCCAGCTTGGGGAGCAGCTCCACCATCCCCTTGTGCTCCAGGTCCTGCAGGACTTGTTTAAAATTGGGCCGCCGCCGTTCCTCCAGGGAAAGCCATCGTTCGGCAACACCCAGATCGCTCATGCCGGGCGCCTTGCACGGATTCAAGGGGCCGATATATCCGGACCGGAGATAATTTTCCGGGCTGCGGCCACGGACCTGCCACAGCGGTGGGTATTTGGATACCTTTTGCACCGACGCTTCCCTGAACCCCTGTTCCGTTTCCCAGGCGCTGCGAAGTCCTGCCGGACCGCCGCTCCCCCACCCCAGAAAGCGATCCTTTAAGCGTTCGTTTAAGACCGCCGTCCCTTTTGCCAGATAAGCCATTTCTCCCGAGGTGGAGTGCCCTACGATGAGAATGTCTCCGCCCGTATGGACTGAAACCAGCCGCTCCAGGCCCGATAGTATCAGCCGGTTCGTAAACATCGCGTTTCGCACCTGCACTTCGTCGGTCGGAAGATCCCGATCCAACAGATATTGCGGGATTCTTTCGGAACATGGCGCTGTCCAGCCGCCGTATTTAAAGTTTCCCGGTATCGTTAGCAGCAGGACGTTGGCTTTCTGGGCCAGGTATTGTCCCAGCCCCGGACGATTCAGCGGGTCCAGTAAGAACTCGTAAAAGTTGGCGGAACCGCCGTTGATAAATACCAGCCACGGCAATTGCGCGGCGCCATCAGACTGACTTTCCAGCCGCAGCCCGGTAATATCCCAGTCAAGACCGTAATACGGGAACCGGGCAGTGACCCAGGCCGGTTCGTAACCCAGCGCTGCCGGCGAAAGCTTTTCAAGTTCGCGCGGGTCAAATGCCCCCGATGGCGCCTGGTCTGCCAACGCCTGCACCTGTGTTCCATTGTCGGGCAGTTCCAGCGCTTCTCCCATTTGTCTTAAAACATCAGGGGACATCATTGCGTACGGCTGGTCGGCGACTAACAGTGATTTTCCCATCGTCGAACCTCTTGGCAGGTTATACTTAGATCGATTGACACAAACCGATTATGCCTGATATGACTTTTCGGACTATTTTTCAACCGACAATAAAGGAAGATGCCCATGGCAACGACAAACAGTTCGCTGGAAACGGCCTACCGGAATTTTATCAAGATCTATCGCGGGAGAGACGATTGTGCTGCCGTTAAAAAGGCAGGCGCCTATTCAAAGGTGCCCGGCGGCCTGACCTTTGAAAGATTCCGAGAGCATGTCACACTGGTCAACACCTATGCCATCTATCAGATGGACCCTGCCGGAAATGTCTCGTTCTGTCTGTATGACCTGGATGTGCTGCCCCGGAAACAGGAATGGCGCATATTAAAAGATAAAATTGTTCTGGAAAAGGAAAAAACCCTGCGGGTGATCCGCACGCTGGCATCCCTGGGAATTCAAAGGGAAAATATTTTAATGGAATTCCCCACCGTCGGATACCATCTGATCCTTTACTTTACCCGGCCGGTATCGGCAATGAAGGTAAAACGCTTTGTGGAATCAACCCTTGAACAGAGCGGTCTGGCGGAAACGCCTTTTTATCCCCGGTCCGTGGAAGCCGGAACAACCGGCGACCGGATTCAACTCCCTTTTCGCATGAATACCAACACCGGCCGCAGGGCCAATCTGATCAGCGACCTTGTTTCTTTCGATCCTGAAAATTACGACCCGGTGCCGGATTTTTCACCCCTTGAAAGGGTCAGGCCGGTGGAAGCCCGTTTAATAGAGACCTTTGCATAAAGGCCCCTGTTGTTCGATTTCGATGCCTGCCCCTATGGCCTAAATAATCTATTCCTACAGGGGCAGGCTTAAATTTTATCCCTTGTACCCCGGCGCATTTTCAACCTGTTCAAACCAGTTAAACCCGAGCGCTTTCACCAGGCGGCTGGTGGTCACCAGTATCCTGGACGTTTTTTTGGGATCGCTGTTAAAGTGCTGATGCGTTGTGTAGGGCGGGATATAGACGAAATCTCCCTCCTTCCACTCAAACTTCTTCGGCTCTTTGCTCCAGATCCAGTCATATCCTTTATCATGGAGCTTAAAATCCACATCCCAATGAAGATCATAGCCGCTGCCTTCAAGGACCAGGAACACTTCTTCGGACAAATGGCGATGCTGACCGGAGCGGCCGCCGGGCTTCAGAAACTGCATATAAATATCCAGGGCGCATTCCTTGGTATTCATCTTTTCATTGATGACATGTTTGATTTTTCCGTCGGGTGAATCTTCCCACGGCATCTCAGCCACTCTTACGGTTCCCTTGCGTTTTTTATACTCCTCCCTGAATTCTTTTGACTCCTTCAGGGCTTCTTTGTAAAAATCGGCTTTTTGATTTCCGATATTCGCGACTTTGCTTTCATCATAAGCCATTTTTTATTCCCTCCAATCTTCGGGTTTATAGTCTTCGTAACCGGGCGGTGCGGTTTCCGGCGGATACTCCATAACTTTCTGGAACAACAGGTGAGAGAATAAAAACGCCGGCTTGGCCTTTATAATCACGATGCGGGCCGGTTTATCGCCGTCATTATGATGACGGTGCACACAGGCATTCTCGACAATGCAGGCATCTCCGGCCTCCCAGTCGATTCTTTCTTCGTCATGGACATCAAAGCCCTTGCCCTCGAGAATAAAAAAGACCGCGCTGTTCATGTGGGCATGTTTCTGGCCATAGGTTCCCGGCGGAATGACATCCATGTGGGTTTCAATGAGTTGGGTTACCATGATTCGCATGGGGTTAACGATATTCTTGCCGTACTTGGTCGGTCCGCCATGAAACGGAACATCCTTGCTGCTGTAAACCCTGGGCTGTTCCAGCAGGGTGCGATAAACTTCGCCGTATTTCCCGGCAACCTCCCTGACAAATACGCGCCGTTTCTGCCAGCGGATCCATTTGCCGTCTTGTTCTTCTGCGCTCATCCTTGATCCCTCCTCTATCAGTTAGGGGTAATTTGGTGCCGATACATTCAAGGCCTTTGCCGAATTTATATTGTTCACTTCTGATATTTTTTCCTTTGACATCGAATTACATTTTAGCTACATTGTAATTACCAAGTCAAGTGTAAAATTTTTTCCCGATAAGCGCTTGACGGAACCCCTCTTTTTTCAATAAAGGGAAAATCACAACTCAATAATGGGATCACAACCGGAGAGGACATATGGCAGCTGAAGCCAGCGACAGGGAAAAGGAACAGTACGAATACATCGGCAAATCTCCCGTCCGTCTCGATGCCAGAAGCAAGGTAACCGGAAGGGCAGTATTTATCGAAGACATGCAAATCAAAGGGATGCTCTACGGCAAGGTGCTTCGCAGCAAATTTGCCCACGCCCGCATCATCCGTATCGATACGTCCCGTGCCGAAGCGCTTCCCGGCGTCAAAGGGGTTGTCACCGGCGCCGACATACCCTTCCTGCACGGCGAATCCCTTTGTGACGAACCCTTCCTGGCCATCGGCAAGGTCCGATACGCCGGTGAAGGCGTCGCCGCCGTTGCCGCTGTGGATGAGGCCATTGCTGAAAGGGCCCTGGGGTTGATTGAGGTGGTGTATGAAGAACTCCCGGCGGTCTTTGATCCGGAAGCGTCCGCAGCGCCGGGTGCGCCCATCATTCATGAAGATCTCGGGAAATACAAACATGCCCCGGGCATCGACCCGACGGCGGGCAGCAATATCTGCAACAATTTTCAGCTTCGCCAGGGGGATGTTGAAAAAGGCTTTGCCGAATCGGACCATATTTTTGAAGACACGATCACATCCGGCATGCAGCAGCACTGCTCGATCGAGCCCCATGGCGCCATCTGCCTGATTGACGATGAAAACCGCATGACCCTCTGGGCCAACAATGACTCGCCCTACCGCTGCCGCAGCGAAATCTCCAAGGCGCTGAATATACCCAACAGCAACGTCAGGGTGATCTGCGCCCCCTATATCGGCGGCAATTTCGGCGGCAAGGGCGGTCTGAAGGCCGAAGCCGCCGCCATTGCCCTGGCATGGGAGCTGCGCAATCGTCCCATCCGGGTCATTTACACCCGCGAGGAGGAGTTCTGCTCTTCCCTTGTCCGGCATCCCGCCACCATTCACCTCAAAACCGGCGTTAAAAAAGACGGCACCATCCTGGCCCGCAAAGTGACATTGTACTGGGCCACCGGCGGATATGCCGAAAAAGGGCCGACCGTCTGCCGCTTCGGCGGCGTATCCGGCCCCGGCCCTTACAACATTCCCCATGTCAGCATCGACAGCTACTGCGTCTATACCAACCGCCAGGTCGCCGGCGCCATGCGGGGCTACGGCGGCGCCCAATCAGCCTGGGCCTATGAGTCCCACATGAACCGGATCGCCCAGGACATGGGCCTGGACCCCCTGGCATTCAGACGAAAGCATGTATACAAGGACGGCGACCGGCACACTTCGGGACAGGTCCTTTATTCCGAAGGACTGGATACCTGTTTGGGACAGGTTGCTGAAAAAATGAACTGGAGCAAAAAGCCCAAGGAAAAAAACAGGGGGAGAGGCGTCGCCTGCATGGAAAGAGCGGTCAAGACCCCGTTTGCATCCGCAGCCTTTGTCAAAGTAAACGAGGATGCCACCGTGGAAATATTGAGCAGCACGACCGAAGTCGGCCAGGGCTCCGAAACCATTCTGTGCCAGATTGCTGCCGAAGAACTGGGCGTGCCCATCGGCTGGGTGCGCAAGGCCACGCCCGACACCGCTTTTACGCCCTTTGACGCCTCCACCACCTCCAGCCGATCGACGTTTCATATGGGCAATGCCGTTAAAACGGCGGCGATAGACGCCCGGGACCAGATCTTTAAACTGGCGGCCGCGACCATGGAGGCAAACCCGGACGACCTGGTGGCCAGGGCCGGCAATATCTTTGTTAAAGGCGCACCCCAGCAGGCCGTCCCCATCGCCGATATCCTCAAGAAACACTACGGCTCCAGCGCCACTGTTCTTGGCAGAGGATTTTACTACCCGGAACTGGACATCCCCGGTCAATATTTTTCGACTTTTATGATTTTCTGGCTGCTGGGCGCCCATGGGGTTGAAGTTGAAGTCAACCCGGAGACCGGCGAGGTCAAAATTATAAAGGTTTATGCAGCCCACGATGTCGGCAAGGCCATTCATCCCTCCAACTGCATTTCACAATTGGAAGGGGGCGTTGCCACGGGGTTGGGATACGCCATGTATGAAGCGTACATGTATAAAGAGGGCGAGGTATTGAATCCCAACTTTTTACATTACAAGGTGCCCACCGCCCTGGAGGTTCCGGACATTGAATCCGTTCTGGTGGAATACAGCCACCGGGAGGGTCCATACGGCGCCAAAGGAATGGGCGAGACCAACAACGTGCCGCTGCCCCCTGCGATTGCCGGCGCAATTTATGATGCGGTGGGCGTTCGCATCCGGAGTCTGCCCATCACACCGGACAAAATTCTGGAAGCGCTTAAACAAAAGGCGCAATCCGAAAAAAAATAGTGCGGCATTCGTTTTTAAAGCCGAACCAGCCACGACGGGTTAACCATAGAAGGAGACAAACATGAAGCTGCCGAAGTTCGATTACGCCAAACCCGGTTCTGTCAGCGAATGTTGCACTTTGCTCAGAGAACACGGCCCAACGGCCATCCCAGTTGCCGGCGGAACCGATCTGATGATGGCCCTGAAACACTGGCTCAAAATTCCCGAAATCGTGGTTGATCTTTGCGGCATCCCCGGTCTGAACGGGATAACCGAGCGAAAAGACGGCGGCCTGAACATCGGCGCACTGGCGACCCTCTGCCAGCTTGCTGGACACGACCTGGTTCGGAAAAAGTACCCGGTCCTGGCAAAAGCCGCCCGGGATGTCGGCAGCAGGCAACTCCAGGCCATGGGAACCATCGGCGGCAATCTTTGTCAGGATACCTGCTGCCTCTATTACAACCGCCCGCCCATGCTGCGCCAGGGGCTGGGACCGTGCCTGAAGTTGGACGGCGATGCCTGCCATGCCGTCCGGGGAAGCAAAGATTGCTGGGCAACCTATTGCGGAGATCTGGCGCCTGTTCTGATGGTGCTCAATGCCGTGGTCAAGATATCCGATGCGTCCGGAGACGCCGTCATTCCGGTCCACCGGCTTTTTTCCGGCGACGGCAAACAGCCCTGTACCCTTCAACCGGGTCAGGTGGTCACCGAAATTCAGGTTCCTGCACCTGCGGCCCATTCTGCTGCTGTGTATTTAAAGATGAGGATCCGCAAAGCCATTGACTATCCCCTGTTGGGGGTTGCGCTCCACCTGGCACTGCAGCCCGACAAAAAAACAGTCGCTGATATTGCACTGGTGTTGACGGCGGTTGAAAAAGCGCCGATCATGATTGCAGCGGCGGAAGAACTCAAGGGCAAAACGGTTACGGATGATTTAATCGACGGACTGGCGGAAGCCGCCTTTAAAAAGTCCCACCCGATTAACAACACCTATGGATATACCCCCGGCTATCGTAAAAATATGGCCAGGACCTATGTCAAAGAGGCCGTGCGCCGGTCAATCGACCTTGCTGCCGGTGATGGAGGTGCCGCTTGAAAATACCGATCACGTTAAAAATAAATGGGGAAGTGCTTGACGTCAGCGTTGAACCGAACCAGACCCTTCTCGATGTCCTCAGGGAAGAACTGGCGCTGACCGGCAGCAAAAAAGGGTGCGATTCAGGCGTCTGCGGCGCCTGCACCGTTCTCATCGACGGAAAGCCGGCCCTGGGGTGCATGACACTCGCCGTACGCTGCCAGGACCGTGAAATACTGACGATAGAAGGGCTTTCCCAAAACGGCCGGCTGCACCCCCTGCAACAGGCCGCCATTGACCACAATGCCGTGCAATGCGGCTTCTGCACGCCCGGATGGATCCTGACGGCAAAAGCCCTGCTGGAAAACACCCCCCGCCCCACACTGGCGGACGTCCGGCAAGGCATCGCCGGAAATCTCTGCCGCTGTACAGGGTACAAGAAAATTGAAGAAGCCATCATGGCGGCAGCTGAGAAAAAATAGGAAAATTAAGCTGTTGAGCTGATAAGCTGGTGGCTAAGGTCTTGGCCCTGTCAACTGCTTAGTGCTTACTTTTGTTGTCTTCCATCCCCTGCCCCCGTAAGCCGCAACACGCAACTTGTCACTGCTCTTGTGACTCTTGGCTTCCGACTCCTGACTTCTGACGCCTGTCCTCTTCTTTCTACAGCCATCTCCCCTTATATTTGTCTGATTATACTCGAAATGCAGGTGATTTGAGTTTGCCTTTAAACAGATACCTATGCTACGATGACTTCGCTCTTGTTATTTTTTTCAAGAGATGCCACTCTTAACATATGTCCACGATTGAAGCCAAAAACCTGACTAAAGAATTTAAAGGCATCTTCAATCGGCAGCGGCTGGTTGCGGTTGACGATGTCAGCCTCAGGGTTGACAAAGGTGAAATTATCGGACTGCTCGGCATTAACGGGGCCGGCAAAACCACGCTTTTGAAAATGATCTGCGGACTCCTGGCGCCCACCCGCGGAGAGGTTTTTATTAATGGCCTGTCTTTCCGGCAGCACCGCGCCACTGTCCTGGGACAGATCGGCGCCGTTCTGGAGGGGTCGCGCAACGCGCTCTGGTCCTTAACAATCAAACAGAACCTGACCTATTTCGGACACCTTAAAAATACCCATGGAAAACCGCTGAGGGACAGGGGCGACGAACTCCTCAATTTTTTTCAACTTGATAAAAAGAAAAATGAGGTGGTAAAAAATCTTTCCAAGGGGATGAAACAGAAACTGGCCATTATCCTGGCATTCATCAGCGACCCGGAATTGATTTTGCTGGACGAACCCACCCTGGGTCTCGACATCCACACGGCCGCCCTGGTTAAAAAGCGTATCGTTGATCTGGCCCGGAAACAAGGCAAAACCATTTTCCTGACAACCCACCAGATCGAGATTGTCGAGGAAATCTGCGACCGCGTGGCAATCATCCATAAGGGGCGACTGATTGCTTTTGAAAAGACCGAAATGCTCCTCGGGAATATGGGCCGGGAACACTACATCATCACGTTTGACGCCCCGCCCGACATTTCCGTATTACAAAAACTCCGGATAGTCCGGGATATTCAGCCGTTGCAGGGAGACGCAAAAAAACAGGCAACCGCTTTCCGCCTGATCCTGGACCGCAAAAACATTTTTTTTGAAGTTGTGGAAGCGCTTCAGTCGGCTCGCGCCAGAATATTGTCCGTCGAAAAATCCGACCCAAAACTGGAAGATGTTTATGTTCGGATGATCGGAGACAATTGACGGATTCCTGAGCCGTCCATATAATGTAATTTTTTTTAAGAGAACTATTTATTACCATCATTTCGGAAATGAACCTTATGTCTGATAAACTGTCAAACTCGCCGGAAAATTTAGCGCAAAAGATCGAAGAACTCAACAAAGTCCTTTCCGCCTTCTTCGCGCTGGCTGAGGCCGTCAATCAATCCCTCAACCTTCAGGAAACATTAAAAATATCCCTTGAACGCGTCAAAGCGGTATTCAATGCAGATGCCGCACACATCCGGCTGATGGATGAAGAAACCAACGAACTGGTTTTAACCGTTCATCAGGGATTAACACCCGAAGATTTAGAAAGAATCGTCTGGCGCAGGAAATTCGGCGAGGGCACTAGCTGGCGCTGCGCCCGATCCGGAAAACCCTTGATTCAAAAGCCGCTGAAAACTTCAACGATTCTGCATGAGGGCGGACTTCAAATTTCAGCCACCATCCCCCTAAAGTCCAAAGGAAAAATCATCGGCACCATGGCCCTGCATCAGAAAACCAGCCGCACGTTTTTCAGGGAAGAAATAGAACTGTTCCGCCACATCGGCGACCAAATTGGTGTAGCCATTGAAAATGCGCGGCTACACAACCGGCTGCTGGAATCTGAAAAAAAATATAAAGCCCTTTTTGAAACATCAAGGGAGGCGCTGCTGGTCCTGGATCTTGATGGGAAATTCCATCTGGTCAATCACCCCGTGGAGCAGATTACCGGCTACACCCGTGAGGAACTCATCGGAAACCATTTCAAAATGCTCGTTTCGCCCCAGGACCTTGATCTCATATCCGGCATCTTTGACAGCGGTTATGAAAACTTTTCCAAAATGTCCGCTGAAATCAGAATTATCGATAAAACAGGCCAAGAGCATATCATTGAACTTCTCCAAGGCGCCAGTCTCGTAAAAACCGCCGGTATAACGACCGGCTATTTTATTACGGCCCGTGATCTGACGGAAAAGAGAAAAACAGAAGAAAAACTTCTCCAAACCGCCAAATTACAATCCCTGGGAGAGATGGCGTCGGGAATCGCCCACGACTTCAATAATATTCTTATGGTCATTTTAGGCCATACCGAACTGCTGTTATATGAAGCCAAAGATGAAATCCTGATAAAAAAATTAAGAATCATTGAACGGGCAGCCCTGGACGGTTCTGAAACCGTCCGAAAAATCGGCGACTTCACCCGTACAGCGCCTAAAGAGACGGAGTTGGTGCCGGTGGATCTTCGCCAAATCATCCATAACGCGCTGGAGTTCACCGCTTCTCGCTGGAAGAATGTATACCAGAAAGAAGGGTACCCGTTTGAGCTGAAACTCAACCTGAACGAAATTCCCACTCTTCCGGGAGATGAATCGGAGTTGCAGGAAGCCTTTGTCAACATTATTTTGAACAGCCTGGATGCCATGCCCCATGGCGGCTCCCTTGAAATTGAGAGTCGTTTTCTGGACAATCTGCCGGCTTATCAAAATGAGCACAAAATCGACCCGGCCGGATTTCTCCGGGTTAAAATTACCGATACGGGGATCGGCATGGATGAACAGACCCGCAAGAAGATATTTGACCCGTTTTTCAGCACCAAGGGCGTCAAAGGCCTGGGTCTGGGGTTAAGCATCGCCTACGGAATTATCAAGCGACACCATGGCGACATGAAAGTGGATAGCCGCAAAGGCTTCGGCACCACGTTTACCATCTACCTGCCGCTGAAGAAAACCGTCTCCGGAACGCCCAAACCCCTGGATGATGCGCCCCGCCAAAAACGGACAGCGCGAATACTGGTTGTGGATGATGAGCCGGACAATCTGGACTTCCTGTCAGAGCTGCTCGAACGGCTGGGACATCATGCCGGCAGGGCCTCGGATGGTGAAGCGGCATTGAAAAAATTCAAGGCCGAAGGCCCCTGGGATATGGTCTTTACCGATCTGGGAATGCCCGGCATATCCGGATGGGATCTCGTCCGGGAGCTGAAAACCCTGGATCCCACCCTTCCCGCGGTTTTAATCACCGGGTGGGGGTTTCAACTGCGGGAAGATGAAATCAAAGCCAAAAAGGTCGATTACGTCATTTCCAAACCTTTTAAAATTAAAGATGTTACCCGGGTGATCGATCGGATATTGGCGCGACAGCGGAAACCCTGAAGTTGTATAGAAAATTTCCAAATCCACGTCGCAGACTTTGTTCTAATCCCTGGGAATGGTTTACGAAAAAGTCATTGGCGAAATTCGAAACAAATTCAAATACCAAATGTCCTAATGACAAAAACAAAATCATATTCACGATGTCAGATACGCCTATTGTTTGGATCATTTGAATTTTGGCCAATAAATATTGTTTCGGATTTCGGATTTCGTGCGTTGTTTTTATTTCTTACGGCAAAGCCGTTTAACACAGATCTTGCCCATAGGAACAGCGTTTCCATGCTGGAGTATAGCCAATGTTTAAGGCGAAGCGAATCATAAACACCGGCTATGTATTGGTTGCCGAAATCGTCCGTGAATTCATCACGCTGAAACGCTATTTTTTAGAAGCGGTCTCCGGCCTGGTCATGGTGTATATCCTCTTTTTAGGTTTCTTTTTTTCAGCGCAGACATTTGGGAGCAGCCCTTCCCTGCCGGCAAATTCCACTGACCTGGCCCACCGCGCAGTCGGTTTTATCCTCTGGCTGTTTGCACTCAACTCCATCGGACACTTCAGCAATGCCATCCGCGACGAGGCCCATATCGGCATCATGGAACAGATCGCCCTGAGCCCGTCCGGCCTGATTGCGGATATGTGGGGGCGCGCCATCGGCAAAACCATCGTGGATTGCCTCACCATCGGGCTGGTATTGATCACGATCATTGTTTCCACGCGCATCTCGTTGAGCTTTCCGCCGCTGTCCGTCGCCATTGTGTTTGTCCTGACCCTGTCGGGGCTGTATGGACTGGCGTTTTTTTTCGGCGGTTTAACCTTGATATACAAGCGTCTGGGCAATGTCACCATTGTCATCCGTTTTGCGTTTCTGATCCTCACCGGCGCGGTGACCCCCATCGAAAATTTTCCGACGTGGCTGCAGACGATTGCCAAAACCCTGCCCATGACCCAGGGATTGAAAATTCTGCGGCTCTTGATGGTCGACAACATCCCGTTTACGGCAGTTGTAAAAAGCGGAGATCTGTTGTGGCTGATCATCAATTCCGCCGGCTATATCACCCTGGGTCTTATCAGTTTTCGTATGTTTGAAGGCGTCGCCCGGGAGAGGGGATTGCTGGGGGTATACTAAAAACAGTGGATCATCTCCGGATCTGTTGATAATCGATTGAGGAAGGGGTTGGGGTTCAAAGGTTCAAGTGAATGGACAAACAAAACTTTCATATCTATACGGGCAAGATACCCTACAGCCCCAAAGGCGCCTTCTGGGTCAGCTTTGAGAGCGATCCGGAACTGACCCGAACAAATGCGAATATCTACGGCCGCTGCCTTCCCTGCATTCAGAATCTTTATGTCCAGTTAAAAGACGGTAAAGACCGGATTCAATTGGGCAGCGCATACAATTGCTGGAAAATCACCGCCATTGTAGCGGGAATCGACGAATGCCTGGCGCTTCTAGAGCAATTTGAAAAAAAACACCCCCACGGTCATGTGTACGGTAAATTCGGAAGCGGCCGTCCGGACTCGGAAACCAGGGCGGTTGTTTTCCACGCGGACACGCCAGCGGAACGGGACCGTATCCAAAAGGCTTTGAACAGCTGTCTGGCCGGCATCGGACAGGACGAAACCGCCCAAATATCCAGGGCCTGCGAAGTGCTCTTTAAAGATATTCTGGGCCCCTGGCAGGACTGGCGCCCGATCACCTTGATCAAACATCCCCGGAATGTCAAATCGCAGCTGGATAAAATTAAAAAAATATTGTATCAGTCCAGTATGTGAAAAATGGTTATTCTCCCAAATCATTGGGAGAAAGGGGTCCAGGGGTCGAGGATCCAAGGGGCCAATGGTGGCAAACACAATGTAGCCGGGACGCCAGGAGGCATGGCGGCAATGATGATAGGATTTTTCCCTGCATCCCAACTTCCCAGCCTCCCGGCTTTAGAGCTTGTTCTCCTTTGCACTTGAACCCTGGAATCCTTGAATCCTTGAATCCTATCAGAAGCATCTGTTAATTTGGAGTTGACCCCAAAACATGTCAGACAAAAAAAAATCGTACAATCCCAAACCGCACTCTTCATCCCGGGATAAAAAAGATCATATCCGGGTGTGTCTGGATGAAAATGTGGAGTCCATCCAAACGACCGGATTTGAAAAATTCTATCTCGTCAACAACCCTTTGCCGGACATGGATTTTTCCAGCGTCGCAACCGACTGCACGTTTCTGGGGAAAAAGATTACCGCACCCTTTATCATATCGCCCATCACCGGCGGTTACGAAAACTCAGCCGTCATCAATAAAAACCTGGCAAAGGCGGCCCAGGCGCTCGGCGTGGTGATGTCGGTGGGGTCCCAGCGGCTGGGGATCGAAGACGCATCCCTGGCGCCGACCTATCAGGTCAGAGATGTGGCCCCGGACATCCCCCTGCTGGCCAACCTGGGGGCCATCTACCTCAATTACAATTACGGCCTCGAAGAGTGCGAACGGACCGTGAAAATGATCGAAGCGGATGCGCTGTGTCTGTATCTCAATCCCATGCAGAAGATAGTCCAGGGGCCGGACAATACCAATTTTGATGGCCTTTTTGAAAAAATCGACCATATCTGCCGCCATCTCAGCGTCCCGGTCATCGTCAAGGAGGTCGGCTTCGGGCTTTCCGCAGATGCGGCCCAAAGGCTCGAAAAAGCCGGGGTCGCCATGCTGGACGTTGCCGGCGCAGGCGGGACCTCATGGACCAAAATTACCCGGCTCATCAAAAAGGATCCCGGCAGCGGCGACAATGCCTGCTTTGACAACTGGGGCATCCCCACTGTCGACGCCTTGATTGCGGCCCGCAATGCCGCAAAAAAAACCCCCCTGATCGCCTCCGGCGGCATCCGCACCGGCATCGACATCGCCAAGGCCATCGCCCTGGGGGCCGACTATGCCGGGATGGCCCTGCCCCTGGTGGCGCCCGCAAGCCTTTCCGCTGATGCCGTTAAACAAAAAATCGAACGGGTGGTGGATGAACTTAAAATGGCCATGTTTTCCTGCGGCATGGACACACTGGACCGATTGCGGCAGGGACACTGCATCCGCCGGATGGAATAATGGAAAAAGAAGAACTCAAAAAAGCCGTTCTGGAATACCTGCAGCACCACCATACCGTCTCGCTGGCAACGGAAAGCGGCGGCAGCCCCCATGCCGCCACCGTATTTTACGTCAGTATCGGGTTCGATCTCTATTTTCTCAGCAGCCCCACCAGCCGTCACGGCGAAAATTTAAGCCAAAATCCCAAAGTCTCGGCCACGATAAATGAAGACCATGACAAGTGGCAGAAGATACAGGGGATCCAGTTGGAGGGCCGTGTGGAAAACGTCGGCGGCATCCTGGACAACAGCCGGATCGCCCGGGCATTTGTCAAAAAATATCCGGACGTCGCCGATTTTCTCTTTTCCCCCCGCAAGCTCGGTCAGGCCATCGCTCAAAAAGTCGCCGGGGTAAGATTTTATAAGATAAAACCCGATAGAATCTTTTTTATCAGCAATGCCGTTGATTTCGGCAAACGCGAGGAGCTCACCTTTTCCGATTAGCATATCCCTTTGCAAATGAAACGGAATTCATTCTTGCGTTTCATATTTTTTGATTGTATTACGCTCGGGTTATTATGTACTAAACTGTTGACATTGGGTTGCAGGGTTCTTTTGAATACATCCTAAAATATCTTAATTTCTAGGATGGCATGTATTTGGGTTTTTTTCGATGGTTGCATTGACATCTGATCAACAAATGGACACCCTCCGGCATGCCGCCCGAATCTCCGTGTCTTCTGGAGGTTGGATGAGCAAAACAAAATTTTACGATCTGGTCCGAACGGAATCCGCCGAGGCGGTCCTGGAAGAAGTCCGACTGATATTAAAACGCATATCTCCGGATTTCGATGTCGCCCCGGTCACCCATTCCTATATAACCGCCATCGGCCTTTATGAAGGCTTATACCCCGGCTTCCAGGCCTGCAACACCGAATTCCATGATCTGCGCCACAGTGTGGAAACCTTTCTGGCCATGGCGCGCCTCATCCACGGCGCCACCCTGGACGGCAAAGTCTTTTCACAAGAACAGATTGTGTTAGGGCTGACAACGTCCATCCTGCATGACGCCGGCTACATCCAGGAAGACTGCGACACGGAAGGGACCGGTGCAAAGCATACCAGCACCCACGTCACGCGCAGCATGGATTTTCTGGCGGTCTATGGAAAAGAACAGGGGGTTTCCGAGGAATCTATTGCAGCCGGCCGCACCATAATTCTCTGCACCGACCTTTCCGTTGATTTCAAGACGATCATTTTCCCATCGCCCGAGATAGAACTCCTCGGCAAAATGCTGGGCGCCGCCGACCTGCTGGCCCAAATGGCGGATCGCACCTATCTGGAAAAACTTTTATTCCTTTATCGCGAATTCAGCGAGGCCAATATCGGAAACTATGAAGGCGAGGTGGACCTCCTTAAAAAAACAGTCGCATTTTACGACTTTATTGCCCACCGCATCGAGACCACCTTGGGCGCAAGCGACCGGTTTATGTTTTATCATTTTTCTAATCGCTGGAATATCAGCGAAAATTTATATCAAGAATCGATATTGCGGCAAAAGGATTATCTTTCCCAAATTCTGCAAAAATCCTCCGATCCGCGCAAGTATCTGCGACGGAATTTAGATTCGAATAAAACCGGCTCGAAACATTTTCAAAAATAAACATGCATCAGCATAACCTGCAAAAATGGCGGCACAACCATCGTTTTAACGACACATCCCCCAGAAGCGAAAAGAATACCCGGCAGGTGATCCTTTTGACGGTCATCATGATGACCATCGAAATCATTGCCGGTTTCATATACGGCTCCATGGCCCTCCTGGCCGACGGCTGGCACATGGGAACCCATGCCGCTGCCCTGGGCATCACCGCCTTTGCCTACAGTTACGCCCGCCGTAACGCCGAAGATCCGCGCTACAGCTTCGGCACCGGAAAAGTAGGGGTTCTGGGCGGCTACAGCAGCGCGATTATTCTGGCCGTTGTGGCCCTGCTGATGGCGGCTGAGTCCCTCAAGCGGTTGTTTTCGCCGACGCCGATCCGCTTCAACGAAGCCATTGCCGTTGCCGTGATCGGCCTGGCCGTCAATTTGATCAGCGCGTTTCTCCTGCAGCGCCGCGATGGTCGCTCCCATCACCATGACGCCGGTCATCATCACCCCGAAGACTACAATTTAAAAGCGGCCTATCTGCATGTGCTGGCCGACGCCCTGACGTCTGTACTGGCCATCATGGCCCTTTTCACCGGAAAAGTATTCGGATGGATATGGATGGATCCATTGATGGGGATCGTCGGCTCGGCTGTTATCAGCCGCTGGGCGTACGGCCTGCTGAAAGACACCAGCAAGATATTGCTCGACCGGAATGTCGGCAGAGATACGGTTTCTGCCGTCCGCGCGGCCATTGAATCGGATGCCGAGAGCAAAATATCGGACATTCATATCTGGCAGGTCGGATCCCATCAGCACGCCGTCATGATATCCATCGTAACCCGCGATCCCAAACCGCCGGCCTACTATAAAAACCTGATTGCAGAAATCATGGATAGTCAGCACGTAACTATCGAGGTCAATCATTGTAAAGAACAGTGAGAGGTTCAGAAAGCTAAAATCCGGGTCCAGAGGACCCATATTTGGTTATTCTCAGAGGGAATTTACTTTATTGGGATCTCATTCACTTATTGAAATCTCAAACACCAAAGTCCAAACATCAAATGGTTCGACTGTCTCACCGCCCTGAGTCGGTCGAAGGGCAAATTAAAATGACCAAAATTCGAAAATCCAAAAAATGTTTTGTTCTGGAAAGTTTTGGTCATTGAATATTGATGCTCTTGTAAAAAGTCGAAAATGCGCCTCTTTCGTCATTCCCGCGAAGGCGGGAATCCAGGAAATTCAGACGGTTCTGGATGCCGGATCAAGTCCGGCATGACAATTGGAGTATTTTTTACGAGTTCATCAATATTGAGATTTTTTTGTAATTTGATGCTTGAATTTTGTATTTTTAAATAAGAGGATCCAAGGTAAAGCCGCTTAATTCTTACTTGGCCTTGAAAACACGGTTTTCTCTGCTGAAAAGGTATACGCCATATGGAAAAAATCAAGGAATTCATCGTTGAAAATGACCGGTTTGCAAAGCTTGCCGGTATTGAACTGCTGGAAGTCGCTGAGGGAACCGCCAGCGCCAGAATGAAAATTACCCGCGGGCATCTGAATGGTGTCAATACCGTCCACGGGGGCGCGATTTTTACCCTGGCCGACCTGGCCTTTGCGGCAGCTTCAAATTCCCATGGAACCGTGGCGGTCGCCATCAACGTCAGCATCGCTTACATCAAGGCCCTCGGCCGGGGAACTCTCTTTGCCAGGGCCAGGGAAGTTTCCCGCAATCCCAAGCTGGCCCTGTACCTGGTGGATATCACCGATGAGGGCGGCGACCTGGTGGCGACCTTTCAGGGAATGGTTTACCGCAAAAAGGAAAAACTGCTGGAAGTAAACCCGCAGTAGTGCAGTGGCCTAAATCATTTGTCATGACAGATTGAAGAACCCTGC
Organism: Desulfobacterales bacterium; assembly: GCA_029211065.1. Lineage (NCBI taxonomy): Bacteria > Pseudomonadati > Thermodesulfobacteriota > Desulfobacteria > Desulfobacterales > Desulfobacterales bacterium. The sequence continues at coordinate 25,072 of JARGFK010000021.1, read as the reverse complement.
AGTCCCGCCCCGGCTGGACGGGGAATGCCCTCGCTGTTGCGGTTCAAGAAGAACATTATCCCTTCCGTCAACCCGATATCACCTTTTTTTACAAACAGAACATATCATGAAAATTTTGCCTGGATCCGGGATGGATTTAGACTTGATTTTCAGTATGACTCACGATAAGTGAATCAGGATTAGTATTTCTAATTTCCCCAAACATATCCCCTGTACACGGGTTTACGGATGATCTTAAAAAACAACCGGTTGCGTCTGGTTCAACCGGCAACGCGAAGGAGATTTTATGCCAAAAAGAGAGGATATCCACAAGGTTCTTATCATCGGCTCCGGCCCCATCATCATCGGCCAGGCTTGTGAATTCGATTATTCCGGCACCCAGGCCTGCAAGGCGCTGCGGTCCCTCGGCTATGAAATCGTACTGGTCAATTCCAACCCGGCAACCATAATGACGGACCCCGGCATGGCGGATGCAACCTATATCGAACCCCTGAATGTGACCGTATTAACGGAAATTATCGCAACGGAGCGTCCGGACGCGCTGCTGCCGAACCTGGGCGGACAGACCGGCCTGAATCTTTCTTCCGAGCTGTACCGCAGCGGTGTTTTAGAAAAATACGGCGTCAAGGTCATCGGCGTCAATATCGACGCCATCGAACGCGGTGAAGACCGCCTGGCTTTCAAAAAAACCATGACCCGGCTGGGCATTGACATGCCCCGCAGCGAGATTGTCACCACGGTGGAAGCTGCTGAAAGTGAGGCTGAAAAACTCGGCTACCCCGTTGTCATCCGGCCGGCGTATACCATGGGCGGCACCGGCGGCGGACTCGTCTACAATGTTGAAGAGCTCCGCACGGTTGCGACGCGCGGACTGGCGGTCAGCCTCGTGCACCAGGTGCTGGTGGAAGAATCGGTCCTGGGATGGGAAGAGCTGGAGCTGGAGGTGGTGCGCGACGCCAAAAACCAGATGATCACCGTCTGCTTTATCGAAAATGTCGATGCCATGGGAATTCACACCGGCGATTCCTTCTGTACGGCGCCGATGCTGACCATTGCCAAAGACCTGCAGCAGCGCCTGCAGCAGTATTCCTATGCAATTGTGGAAGCCATCGAAGTCATCGGCGGCACCAATATCCAGTTCGCCCATGACCCCAAATCCGGACGGGTCGTCGTCATCGAGATCAACCCGCGCACCTCGCGATCATCCGCACTGGCTTCAAAGGCCACCGGATTTCCCATCGCACTTGTTTCATCGCTCCTGGCCGGCGGACTGACCATGGATGAAATCCCCTACTGGCGCGACGGCACCCTTGAAAAATACACACCCTCAGGGGAATATGTCGTGGTTAAATTCGCCCGCTGGGCCTTTGAAAAATTCAAAGGCATTGAAGACAAGCTCGGCACTCAGATGCGGGCGGTGGGCGAAGTCATGAGCATCGGCAAAAATTACAAGGAAGCGCTGCAAAAAGCCATCCGTTCGCTGGAATCGAGCCGCTATGGTTTGGGCTTTGCCAAGGATTTCAACAAAAAATCGGCCGAAGAATTGCTGCAGATGCTGAGAACGCCCACCAGCGAGCGCCAGTTTATCATGTATGAAGCGCTGCGCAAGGGGATTGATATTGAAACCCTTTATGAAACAACCCACATTAAGCCCTGGTTCCTCCGGCAGATGAAGGAGCTGGTGGAACTTGAAGAATCCATTCTCGCATACAAGGGCAAAAAGCTCCCGGACGATCTGTTGATCCAGGCCAAAAAAGACGGTTTTGCCGACCGCTATCTGGCCGAACGGCTGAACATACCCGAAAAAGATATCCGCACCCGGCGAATTTCCCTGGGGATCACCGAATCATGGGAACCGGTCCCTGTCAGCGGCGTCGAAAATGCCGCCTATTACTATTCCAGCTATAATGCCCCCGACAGCGTACCGGTAAGCGATCGGAAAAAAATCATGGTCTTGGGGGGCGGCCCCAACCGCATCGGCCAGGGCATTGAATTTGATTATTGCTGTGTCCACGCCGCCTTTGCCATCCGTGATGCCGGTTACGAATCCATCATGGTCAACTGCAATCCTGAAACCGTTTCAACCGACTACGACACTTCCGATAAGCTCTATTTCGAACCGCTGACGGTTGAAGACGTTCTGAGCATCTACCAGAAGGAAAATCCCGAAGGCGTCATTGTGCAGTTCGGCGGCCAGACGCCGCTGAATATTGCCGGTGAGCTGGCTGAAGCCGGCGTCCGCATCATCGGCACGACGCCGGAAACCATCGACCTTGCTGAAGACCGCGACCGTTTTCGCAAGGTCATGCGCAAACTGGGCATTCCCCAGCCTGAATCCGGCATGGCCGCCAATTTAACAGAAGCCCTGGAAATAGCGAAAAAGATCGGCTATCCGTTGATGGTCCGCCCCTCCTATGTCCTGGGCGGACGCGCCATGGAAGTGGTGCTGGACGACGACATGCTGTCCCGCTATATGGAGGCCGTCGTCAATGTGTCGCCCCAGCGGCCGATCCTGATCGACAAGTTCCTTGAAAACGCCATCGAGGCCGAAGCCGACGCAATTGCCGACGGAACCGACGCCTTTGTCCCGGCCGTGATGGAACACATTGAACTGGCGGGTGTTCATTCCGGCGATTCGGCCTGCGTGATCCCGCCGGTGAGCATTTCCCGTAAGCATATTGAAACCATTCAGGAATATACCCGAAAAATCGCCATTGAACTCAATGTCGTCGGTCTGATGAATATCCAGTATGCCATTGCCAGCGATACGGTTTATATCCTGGAGGCCAATCCCCGGGCATCCCGCACCGTGCCCATTGTGTCCAAGGTCTGCAATATCCCCATGGCCAATCTGGCGACCCGCATCATGCTGGGCCAGAAGCTTGCCGACTTGAAGTTAACCCACCGCCCCATACCGCATTTCGGGGTAAAAGAGGCGGTGTTTCCCTTCAACATGTTTCCGGAAGTCGATCCGCTCCTGGGCCCTGAAATGCGCTCCACCGGCGAGGTGTTGGGCATGGCGGATTCTTTCGGACTGGCGTATTTCAAATCCCAGGAGGCTACCCAGCTTTCCCTGCCCCTCGAGGGAAGCGTCCTGATTACCGTTGCAGACCGGGATAAGCCCAGCGCCCTCGAGCCGGCCCGGCTTTTCAGGGATATGGGTTTTAAGATCCTTACCACCAAGGGAACCTTTGAGTTTTTGAAAGCCAACGGGATTGAAACCGAGTTGATCCGCAAACTGGGGTATGGCCGGCCGGACATTGTCGACGCTATTAAAAACAATGAAATCAAACTGGTGATCAACACCCCCAGCGGCAAGGAAAGCCAGGAGGATGATTCCTACATCCGCAAGGCGGCCATCAAGTACAAGGTGTCCCATATCACCACCACCGCTGCCGCCCTGGCGGCCGCCAAGGGGATTGCCGCCCGCAAGGAAGGCAAATCCAACGTCAAGTCGCTCCAGCGTTATCATGCGGACATTAAATAAAAGGGTGCGCTTTTCTTAATGAGCGGCCTTCGGCCTTGCGGGAAGAGGAGGGATAGGAACAGTAAGCAGTAAGCAGCAGTAGGCAAAAAGCAAGGGGCTATATGCAAGTTAAACGGCTGTCGGCAGGTAATCGGCACGGGTGCCACCCTTAGTCTCTTGTCCGGCGCAAGGCACACAGCGCACGGAGAAAACAGGTATATAGGTAAAAGTCAAAGGCTAATGTTACCGCCTGTGCTTACTGCTTACTGTCTACTGCTTACTGTCTACTGCCTACTGTTTACTGCCTACTGTCTTTATGGGGGATATTTATTGGGATAAAAGCCTGTCCGTTCAATGATGGACTGCATTCCGGCGCCGACTTTCTTTTAACAGCAACGATGGTCCTATCGGCGGCTATGCCGGAAAGGCGATAGGACGACAGCGCCACCGCCAACCGGTCCCTGTCTACATCCGACTGCAACACGGCGACTTCCGCCTGCGCCTCAGCCGGCACGCCTTTCAAAGAGAGCATCACGCCGTCTTCAGTCAGCAGGGGCAGGGCCAGCTTTACAAACTCCGTCAGGGTGGACAGCGCCCGGGTTATGACCACGTCAAAGGGGGTTTCCGAAGAGAACTGTTCGGCCCGGACCTGATGCGCCCGGATGTTTTGGAGCCCAAGGGTCCGGATGACGTGTTTTTGAAAGCTTACCTTTTTACGGACGGCATCGATGAGGGTCACTTTCAGGTCCGGCCTCACGATTTTAAGGGGGATCCCGGGAAAACCGGCCCCGGAGCCGATGTCCAGCAGGGAAGCGCCCGGGGGTATCAGCGCAGCCGGGGCAATCGAATCCAGAAAATGTTTGATCGCCAGCGCTTCCGCATCCGTGATGGCCGTTAGATTGATTTTCCGGTTCCATCTGATCAACTCTTCGGCGTACCGAACAAACTGATCCAGCTGCTGGAGTTCCACATCGATTTCCAGGGACTCAGCGCCCGTCTGAATGATCTTTTTCCATGAAGGGGATCCGATTTTCATAAAGCTGCAACCCCTGACTATGAAACGCCGGTACCGCTGCCCTTCCCGGCCGGATCGGCTTCATCTTTCTTTTCTTCAAAGTTCATGGTGATCAACACCTCGTTCCCGCCGCCGGAGGATGATTTCGCCTGGGGATATCTCTTTTTGAATATGTGCAGCATGGATTGATTCTCCCGCAAAACCGTTGCCCTGAAGCGCTTGTATTTGTTTTCTCTGGCGATTTTTTCCAGGACTTCAAGCAAATAGGAAGCAACTCCCATCTTTTGAAAATCCTCCCGCACCACAAATGCAACCTCGGCGCTGTCTTCGTCTTCCATGGCATAAGAACCGATGGCAACGATTTCCTTGTAGCCGCCTTTTTGGATCAGACCGATAATGGTCATATTTTTACGGTAATCGACACTGGCCCATTGTTTCTGAACCACCTCATGGGAAAATATTTTCATCTTGCAGAAAAACCGGTAATAAATGGTCTTTTCCTGGAGCGAATAAAAAAAGTTTCGATAGGCAAACTCGTCCGACGGAAAAGGCGGCCGGAACTCAACGGTTTTTCCGTTCTCTAATTCCAGCGTGCTTTTATAAGCCTCCAGAAAAAGGAGGTCGTCTTCCGAAGGCGGCAGCTGGTCCCCGAATATATAATGGCGTTTTTTAGCCACATCAATCAGCTTCTGGCGAAATTTTGGATGCGCGATCTGGGCCAGTTCCACCACGCGTTGATAGATGGTTTTACCTTTCAGTTCGGCAATACCGTATTCGGTGATAACAAAGTTGACGTCCCCCCGGGTGGTGGCCACGCCGGCGCCCTCGCTCAGGTGTGAAACTATCCGGGAAACCTTTCCGTTGTCAGCCGTTGACGGCAGCGCGACGATGGAAAAACCACCCTTGGACATGGCGCTGCCCCGCAGGAAATCGACCTGGTCGCCGATACCGCTGTAAAACAGGTATCCCATGGAATCCGAGCAGACCTGCCCGGTTAAATCGACCTCGAGGGCCGAACTGATGGATATGAGGTTGTCGTTTCGCGCAATTTGAAGCGGATCATTTACAAATTCAGATGATCGAAAATAAAAGATGGGATTGTCATCAACATAACGGTACAGATCCTCCGAACCCATGCACAAAGACGCCACAATCCTTCCCGGAAGCAGTGATTTTTTCTTGTTGGTGATTACCCCCTTTTCGATCAGAGGCACCATGCCGTCGGTAACCAGCTGGGTGTGAATCCCCAGGTCCTTCTTTTTGTCAAGATATTGCAAAATGGCATTGGGCAGGTTGCCGAAGCCGATCTGCAAGGTGGCGCCGTCATCAATGAGTTGAGAGACAAAATGACCGATCCGCATGGTTACCAGATTGTCCTTTACGGTCGGCAACGATTCCACCAGCGGTTCCTCGTGGTCCACCAGATAATCAATTTCGTTCACATGTACGAAGCTGTCGCCCCAGGTTCGCGGCATTTTAGGATTGAGCTGGGCAATAACCATCCCGGCATTTTCCATACCGGAAAGGGTGATATCCACTGACACGCCCAGGCTGCAGTAACCAAACCTGTCCGGCGGGCTGACCTGGATCAGCGCCACATCCAGGCCGATCCGATGGCTTGAAAACAGACGCGGTATCTGTGAAAGATAGGCCGGCACATAGTCAATTTTACCTTCAAATGCGGCTTTGCGCATACTGTTGCTGATAAAAAAAAGCTTTACCGAAAAGCGACGATGAAAGGATTCCTGATCGATATAATTGGACAAAGTTGAAGAAAGCATCTGATACACCATGATGTCCTGCATGTTCATGTCTCCCACCATGGTCCGGATCAAGTGCTGGGGTTCTCCGCAACCGGTTCCGATAAAAACGCGGCTGCCGCGTTTGATCTTGGAAACCGCCTTTGCAGCGCTGACCACCTTCTGGCGACAATTCTCCTGCAGCCAGTCCTTGTAATCCATGTAATTCCTCCTGAAAAATAGGTAATATTATGAGGCCTATATCTCCCAATTAAAGCCCGTAGTCAAGAGATCAATTTTCATGCACGCCTCAGGTAACAATTGACCCGCCCACGGTTGACTGTTAATATAACCAAAATGCACGCTGTCCGTTGCTGGTTGTCCGTTGTCCGTAGCAATTGATATAAAATCAAATTGTTGAATCATTATCTTCAAGCAGAACCTTAGCGGCTGGGCAGAAAATTTCAACTGACAACGAACCACAAACAACCGCCAAGCGCCGGAACATTTATCCGCGGTCAGAAGCGATAGGCTGCATTTGAGCACATGAATATGAAAACCAAATATAAAAATCCTTTTATTACGGTTGACATAATCATCGAAATCGACCGAAAAATTGTTTTGATCCAAAGAGCCAATCCCCCGCCGGGCTGGGCCCTGCCGGGAGGTTTTGTCGATTACGGCGAGCCGCTGGAACATTCCGCAATCCGCGAGGCCCGGGAGGAAACTTCACTGGATGTTGAGCTGGTGGAACAGTTTCATACCTATTCAGACCCCCGGCGCGACCCGCGCCACCACAGCATTTCCACCGTTTTTATTGCCACGGCTTCCGGGGTCCCCAGGGCAGGTGACGACGCCGGCGCCCTGGGCCTTTTCACAGAGAAAACCCTGCCGAAGCCCCTGGTTTTCGACCATGCCGGAATCATCAGCGACTACTTTCGATATAAAAATGGAATCGCAAAAAACGAGGTCTTCCGATTCCGGAAAACATGATAAGGTGTGGACATGAGGTCTTCCAAACCCCAAAAAGTGCTTAAATCTTTCAGCGATTTAAAAATTCTTCTGAAAAACCGTTCCGTTCCCCCGCCGGATGCCCCGGCAACTGCCGGCCGGCCGGCTTTAATTCAACCTTGTGTTCAAAGCGAACATGAGCTGTTCCGCTCGGCCATGTCAGACGTCACCCCTATCCTGCGCCGAAATCGCACCCCAAAACCTGTAAATACGTCGCGGCCGAAAGCATCCCCCTGTAATCCCGATAGGGATGCGCTGATTCAGTTAAAAAACCTTGTCTGCCGGGGGGATGGTTTTGTCATATCCGATACACCTGAATACATAGAAGGAACCGGATACAGGGTCCCGGAGCTGATGACCCGGCGTCTCCATCGGGGTGATTTTTCGATCCAGGCATTCATCGATTTGCACGGACTCAGCGTTGCCGCCGCCAAAGACGCCTTTGAATCCTTTATGACCACCGCCGTTAAAATGGGGAAAAGGGCGGTCCTGGTGATCCATGGCAGAGGCCTCTCGTCACCGGCGGAGCCGGTTTTGAAAACCCGGGTTTACGACTGGCTGACCCGCGGCCGCTGGCGCAACCGGGTCATTGCCTTCTCCAGCGCCAGGGCCTGTGACGGCGGCGCCGGCGCCACCTATGTGCTGCTGCGCCAGCGCCCGCTGACCAAGCGGTGGCGTAAAAAAAAGGATCATCTCCAAATCAGTTGATGATCCTGAGAGGGGTCAAGGGAAATGCTTAGAAATGATATGTATGTAAAGATTCAGAGAGATATCGAAGCAATTGGACGGGTGCTGGAATACTGATAAAATTACTAAAACCAAACCCCTGAACCCTGGAATCCTTGAACCCTTATAGGATCACCAAGCTTTATCGAGGTGATCCCAAATAATTTTTTGATTGGAATAAGGCCTTTGACGACATCCACCAAAGATATCGATACGATTGTGCTGGGAGCAGGTATTATCGGCGTCAACACGGCCTACTGGCTTTCCCGCCAGGGGCAGTCCGTTGTGGTGATCGACCGACAGCCCGGCCCCGGCCTGGAAACTTCATTTGCAAACGGCGGGCAAATCTCCGTCAGTCACGCCGAGCCCTGGGCCAATCCGTCGGCGCCTGTGAAAGTCCTGAAATGGCTGACCCGGAAAGACGCGCCGCTGCTGTACCGCCCCCGGCTGGATCCTTACCAGTGGTGGTGGCTGCTGCAGTGGCTGCTGGAATGCCTGCCGCACCGGACCCACCGCAATATTGCGCAAATCGTCAACCTGGCCACCTATTCCCGGACCCAGTTACAGGAAGTCCGCAAGCGCGAAGGGATCCAGTACGATCAGCGCACGCTGGGAATCCTCCATTTTTACCGGGATCTGCGGGAATTTGAAAACGCCGTTGAGGTGGCTGAATTCATGCAGCGATACGGCTGCCACCGGCAGGTGGTGGGCACCCGTCGCATCCTGGAAATCGAACCGGCCCTGACCTATTCCGCCGGCGATATTGTCGGCGGAACTTACACCGACCGGGATGAAAGCGGTGACGCCCGCATATTTACGGTTGAACTGGCCAAGGTATGCCGCCGCAGGGGCGTCGCGTTTTTATACCGCACCGAACTGGTCGGTTTCGAGTATGACAAGGGGGCTCGCACCATTTCCGGCGTTAACCTCAGGGACAGCGCATCAGGCCGCACGAAACGCTACCGGAGCAGAAATTATGTCGTGGCCCTGGGATCTTACAGCGCACCGCTCTTGAGAAAAATCGGTATTTATCTCAATATTTATCCGGCCAAAGGGTATTCCATTACCGTTTCCACCGCAGGTGCGTACGGTGCTCCCCGGGTCAGTCTGACCGACGACCAGTACAAACTGGTCTACTCCCGTCTGGGCGACCGGCTGCGGGTTGCCGGCACGGCGGAATTGAGCGGCTACAGCACCGCCTTAAATCCGGTTCGCTGCCGGGCGATTGTTGAAAACGCCCGGGGTGTCATCCCGGCAGCCGGGGACTATGACCGGGCCGTATTCTGGACCGGTCTGCGTCCGGCTACCCCCTCGAATGTTCCCTACATCGGCCGCAGCGATTATCTGAATCTGTGGTTAAACACCGGGCACGGCACGCTGGGATTGACCATGGGCTGCGGCAGCGGCAGAATTCTATCCGAACAAATTACAGGTAAAAGGTGAAAAGATGAAACGGTTGATGGATATCGGTTTTATCGGACTAGGGAACATGGGGCGTCCCATGGCCGCCCGGCTGGCTGAGGCGGGTTTTAACCTGACGGTATTTGATGTGAATCCCCGGGTACTGAAATCGTTCAGCAGGCAATATCACGCCAGACCGGCTGCCGACGCCGGCGAAGCCGGCCGCAACAACCAGGCGGTGATTACCATGCTTCCCGACGGCGATACGGTCCGTCGGGTGGTTCTGGAAGAAGACCGTCGCGGAACACCGTCGCTTCTATTATCGATGCCACAGAAGGCGGTGCTCATCGACATGAGTTCTTCTTCCCCAGCGGAACCCGCGACCTCGGCCGCATCCTGGCGAAACAGGGTATTGCCATGATCGACGCGCCGGTTTCAGGCGGCGTGGGCCGGGCAAAATCCGGCACGCTGGCAATCATGGCCGGCGGCCAAAAGACCCAGATCACCCGCTGCCGCCCGCTGTTGCAGACAATGGGAGACCGGATTTTTCAAACGGGTCAACTGGGCTCCGGCCATGCCATGAAGGTGCTGAACAATCTGGTTTCAGCCGCCGGTTTGATTGCTGCGGCTGAAGCACTGATTGTCGGCCGCCGCTTTAACCTCGACCCCGCCGTCATGATCGATGTGCTGAACAGCTCAACCGGCCGCAACAACAGTACTGAGAATAAGTTCAAGCAATTCATTCTGTCGCGCTCGTTCGATTCGGGGTTTTCACTGGACCTCATGCTCAAAGACCTGAGTACGGCCGTCCAGATGGCCCGGGAGAGCCGTACGCCCGCCCTGTTCAGCAGTCTCTGCCGGGAACTGTGGGCGGCCGCCCGATCCTCATTGCCGGAAGGCTCCGATCATACGGCTGTGGTCTGCTGGCAGGAAGAAGTCGCCGGGGAAAAACTTGTTTGAGATAGCGTCTATAGCAGTTGCCAACAAGACGTTCCGATTCAGCCGGCGGCTGGCGTAGCAGATATATGGAGATCATTCAACTGGAACATATTTGTGACAACCAGTCTAAATAAACCTGCCGGCCAGCCAGTAAAGCATCATCCCCACAACGACTGTTGAGCCCAGCGATTTCGTTTTCAGGGCGAACAAAAAAGTGGGCACGGCCACCAGCAGTTCCGGCCGGAGCAGAGACATTTGGCGCGGTTCAGCGCTCAACAGAAGCGCCGGCAGCAGCAAGGCGCTGAGAATGGCTGCCGGGATCAGATCGAGCCATTCGATCATCCTGTCCGGCAGGCGGCGGGACGTCAGAAAAAAAAGGGGCGCCCAGCGGGGCACATAGGTAACAAGCCCCATGGCAAAGACCAGAAGGATATAATCACTTGCCGGCATCACGACTGAGCTCCCTTTCTGCCCAGATAGACAGCCAGCGTCGCCGCTATAATCGATGCCAAGACAACATATGAATTCCCCGGGAGCACCAGGGCCAGCAGGACTGCTATGCCGCCTGAAAGCACCGCCGTTATCACATATTTTTTCCCCCGCAATTGAAATACCAGCAGGCAGATGAACATACTGTTCAGGGCATAGTCGATGCCGAGGGCACGCTCCGGTATCAGTTCCCCCCCGTACCCGCCCATCAGGGTGCTCGCCACCCAGGCTATATTTGCGATGTGATTGACCGTCAGCGCCCGCTTTACATCCCAGCCGCCCTGCCGGAAACGGAACAGGTTTACGGCAAAACTTTCATCCGTAACGCCATAGGCAAACAGGGACAGCCGTTTTTTGGAGGTCTGTCCCATATACATCGCCAGGGAGGAGCTCATCAGAAAGTGCCTCAGGTTCACCGTAAAGGCCGTCAGGATAATCGCAAGGGGTGCGGCGCCGGCCGCAAGCATGGATAACGCGATGAATTGGGAGCTTCCGGCAAAGACAAACAGGGACATCATCCCGATGGCAAATGGGTGCAAACCGGCTTTCTGGGCCAGCACCCCGAAGGCCAGGCCGATGGGTATATATCCCAGACAAATCGGCCAGGCTGCCAACGCGCCGTCTTTCAGCACCCGACCGATAGGAACTTTGGTTTTATTTGGAATGATTACCATTTGTTACAGCAGATATCATCCCTGTTTTTGCAAACGCTTGAGACCTTCAACAGTGAACGCCGACGAGCGGCAATAGCGGATGATCTCCTGTTCTTTTTCCTCTATTTTTTTTACCGCCCCGGGGATTTCAGGGACAACTTCGCCCGGGACCCGCGTCACCCCGTGCTGGTCTCCATGGATAATATCCCCGGTTTTGATGGTCAGTCCGCCGATGGTAACCGGCTTGCCGACATCAACCAGGTGAACATAGGCGTGGGAAGGGATGGCCCTCTTTGCAAACAGTTGGAACTTCATGGCACGAACCTCGTCCAGGTCCCTGACGCCACCGTTGGTTACGGTACCGATGCACCCCAGTGATTTATGGATGTTGGTCTGGACCTCGCCCCAGAAAGCCCCCAGGCAGTCCGGTGAATCAATATCCTCAATAACGACGATGCGGGGTTCCGGGAGGGTCTGCAGCAGATTCATCAGCTCGTATCGCAGCGCCGCCTGATCCGACGTCGGCGGGCTGGCGGCGCTGGCCCGGGCTGTTGCGGCATAGCCGACCATGACCCCCAGCTCCGGAAAGAATGGATGAATATCCTCTTTTATGAATCCTTCGGTTCTACGCTGGAGATTAAACGTTTCGATGGCGTTACAAACCGATGGCGTTGAATTTTTTTTAAGCGCTTCCAACTCCTTTGGGCTTAGGGTCACAAACTCAGGCATAATCCTCTCCTTTAATTTTATCGGTCGGCCTGATTTTTCCCTTCCATCCGGCTATTGCGAAATCAGGGCATAACCGCCGTTCATATGGGTTTTAATGCGAAATCATCCTTTAACCCCTGGACCGGATGGCGTCAAGACAAAACCGTATCGTATCATTAACCCTGTTGGAAAAATCCCAAAGTTTTTTCTTTGACAGACCGGCGCCTTTTCCCTATAATCATTCCATATCACTTCCCAAATCGCCTGATCGCATAAAGAAACTGCAACGACGCGTTTTAGCATGTTCTTCAATATCCATACGCTGTTGAATACTCTCTGAACGCAACTTTGTGACCATTGTCTCTGCCGCCAACCTACATTATAAAAGGAGGAAATGGCTATGAGAGTCTTACTTAAACGTATCATTTGCACCACCGATTTTTCCGATTTGTCCAATCGCGCCATCCCATTTGCAATCTCCCTTGCAAAGGAATTCAACACCAAGCTCTATTTCTGCCATGTCATCGGCCTGCCGTCCACAGCGATTTACGGAGAGATCCTGCTGGACCCCGCCGAGCAGCAGGACAAGGCGGTCCGCTATGTCCAGGAACAGCTCGGCAGCCTCATCGGTCCGCAGCAGGTGGAATGGGAAGCACTCATTGCAACGGGACATACCGCAGATGAAATTTCACGCCTGGCCGCGACGAAATCGGCCGACCTGGTTATTGCCGCAACCCACGGCCGCTCCGGACTGAAACGCTTTCTGCTGGGATCTGTTACCGAGAGGCTCATGCGCATCCTACCCTGTCCGCTGCTGATTATACCGGACCCGGCGTCGAATGCCCGCGCTGTTGTCGACAGGCCCCTCAGGTTTAAGCGCATCTTAATCGGCTGTGATTTTTCACCGGATGCGGCGCTGGCATTTCAACACGGCCTCAGTCTGGCCCAGGAATTCCAGTCCGAGCTTTATCTGGTCCATGTCATTGAAAAACCGGCCTATCCGATCCCGGCAACCAAGCCGACAGAAACCAAAGAGGATTCTCAACCGCCCATGCAGCAGCATCTAAAGGAAAAACTGGCCGCCCTGATTCCCCCCGAAGCCCTGAACTGGTGCTCACCCAATATGGTGCTGCTGGAGGGGCAGCCCGATGAAGAATTGACCCGCTACGCCGTATCCCAGGATATCGATCTGATTGTGCTGGGTGTTCGCGGACAAGGTCTGGTGGAAAAACTATTTGTGGGATCAACGACCGACCGGGTGGTCCGCAGAGCACCCTGCCCGGTTCTCTCGGTCTGTAAAAAGGCGCAAAACCCGACTTAGCATAAATTTTCCTAAATACGTCAACGTATTTGGAAAATTTATATTATTTAAATATTAAAAATTCTCCCTGCCGGTTTGGAGAATAACCCCGGGTCGTAAAATCAAACACACCCGATAGCCTCTAAACAAATGGCCCGTAAATTTTTTATCCTGTCAGGCATTTTGCTGGGACTCCCTTTGCTGGGTGTCGTTCTGGCCGGTCATCCCATCGGCCGGTATCTGGAGTTCCCCCCCCGGTCCCGTTATGTCCTGCATGCCCCTTTTTCCTGGACGGTTTGGGGGGGGTACGGGTTGTTTGTCTTTGCGGTGCTCTATCCCCTGGTGCGCAGAGCCGTTCGCGCCAAAAATTGGCTGGAGGCACCCTCAACCCAACGATACCCGTTTCCCTGGTGGGGATGGCTGGGTCTTTTTTCCGGCCTCCTTTTCTGGGTGCTGGCATGGACCCGTTTCCATTGGTTTGGGCTTTTTCAACCCCATACGTTTACCCCCCTGTGGCTGTCTTTTATCCTGGTCATCAACGCCCTTTCATCCAGACGCAGGGGAAGCTGTCTGATCACGGAACACCGGGGATATTTTTTATTGCTGTTCCCGGCCAGTGCTGTTTTCTGGTGGTTTTTTGAATACTTGAACCGCTTTGTGCAAAACTGGCATTATGTCGGCGTCCGCTACGGCCCCGGCGAATACTTTTTGTATGCGACCCTTTCCTTTTCAACGGTTTTGCCGGCGGTCATGAGTGTACGCGAATACCTTTTGACATATTCATGGCTTCATAAAGGGTTTGAAAAATATATCCCCACGGGTCTCTTCGAATCCCCAAAGATTGCCTGCATTTTCCTGCTGATTGCCGGCGTCGGACTGGCGCTGACCGGTGTTTGGCCCGATCACCTTTTCTCGCTGCTGTGGTCGGCGCCGCTGATGGTTCTTGTTTCCCTGCAGGTACTTACAGGAGAGTCCCATGTGCTGGAAGGATTAACGTCAGGTGATTGGCGTTTGATCATTTCATCCGCCCTGGCCGCGCTGGTCTGCGGGCTGTTCTGGGAAATGTGGAATTTTTACAGCCTGGCAAAGTGGCAGTACAGCATCCCCTATGTGGATCGCTTCCGGGTATTCGAAATGCCGGCTCTGGGATACGCCGGCTACCTGCCTTTCGGCCTCCAATGTACGGCGGTTTCCGAACTCCTCGCCTCCTTGTGCCGGCTGAAACCGGACGAAACGTGACAGGCTGCCGAAGGCTTCCTTATTGTATTTTAGTTGGCGCGCCCGGCAAGATTCGAACTTGCGGCCTACGGATTCGTAGTCCGGCACTCTATCCAACTGAGCTACGGGCGCGTATGCAACGGTTTTAAATAATTTTTGATCTTTTCATAAGCCAAGACTGCCGCTATGTCAATGATAATTTCCCTTGGGAAAGCCTCCGGGAGCGCCAATGTTTACCCAAGGGAAATTAATATTGATAAAATCAAAAACCATACTATACTGCCCCCATGAATGGGCAGCATGAAAAACGGATGCGGCTGGCGCTGCAGGAGGCTGAAAGGGCTGGACAAAAAGGCGAAATTCCGATAGGGGCATTACTCGTTGACGAAAGCGGCAAGGTTCTATCCGCAGCCCATAATCAAACCATCGACCTGGCCGATCCCACCGCCCATGCCGAAATTCTGGTCATGCGGGCGGCAGCCCGGGCTGTGGGGAATTATCGTTTGTTAAATACAACCCTGTATGTTACGATTGAACCTTGTATCATGTGCATGGGTGCGATGGTACATGCCAGAGTGGCAACCCTGGTTTTCGGCGCCGCCGACCCGAAATGGGGAGGCGCCGGATCATTATATGATCTGGCCGCCGACAGCCGTTTGAATCATCGGCTGCAGATCGTATCCGGCATCTGTGAACCTGGCTGCAGGGCGCTGCTGCAGGCTTTTTTTCGGGCAAAACGAAAAGGCGCAGAAGGAGTATTACGTGCATAATATTATTATCGTTGGAACCCAATGGGGAGACGAGGGTAAAGGTAAAATTGTGGACCTGCTGGCTGAATATGCCGATATGGTGGTACGGTTCCAGGGCGGCAACAATGCCGGGCATACCATGGTGGTAAACGGCAAGCAGTTTATCAGCCACTTGATCCCCTCCGGCATTCTGCAAAAAAAAATATGCCTTATCGGAAACGGCATGGTAGTGGACCCGGCCGTACTGGTTGAGGAAAGCGACTATCTGAACCGCAACGGGATTGCGGTCGGTCCGGACACGCTTCGCATCAGTGAAAAGGTCCACCTGATCATGCCATACCACCAGGCCATCGACCGTGCCCGGGAGAAATTTAAAGGCAACAAAAAAATCGGGACGACCGGCCGGGGCATCGGCCCGGCCTATGAGGACAAAGCCACCCGCAGGGGCATCCGGTTTGTCGATTTGCTGGACAAGGATGTACTCAAAGAAAAAGTCCATGACATCATTGCCGAAAAAAATTTCTACCTTGAAAAATTCCTGTCGGCCCAAACCCTGAACGCCGATGAAATTATCGATCAATACGGTGAATACGCAAAACGGTTTGACCCGCATGTCACCGATATTTCGGTTGAATTAAATGAGGCCATCCGCGCCAATAAAAAAATTCTGTTTGAGGGCGCCCAGGGAACCCATCTGGATATTGACCACGGCACCTACCCGTTTGTAACATCATCCAATACGGTGGCGGGAAATGCCTGTTGCGGCGCCGGCGTAGGTCCCCGGGCAATCACCGATGTCATCGGAATCGTCAAGGCCTATACCACCCGTGTCGGCCAGGGTCCTTTCCCCACCGAACTTTTGGATGAAACCGGCGACAAGATCCAGAAAAAAGGGGCGGAATTCGGGGCCACCACCGGAAGGCGCCGCCGCTGCGGCTGGCTGGACGCCGTGATGCTGCGCAACGCCGTACGGCTGAACGGTTTGACCGCCCAGGTCATAACGAAACTGGATGTATTGGGCGGTCTTGAAACGATCAATATCTGCACCGGCTACGAATATAACGGAAAGGTCCTGAACAATTTTCCGGTCAGCTTAAACGTTCTGGCTCAGTGCAACCCCATTTACGAAACCATGCCCGGCTGGCAGGAGGACATTTCTTCAGTGCGCGACTCCCGCGACCTGCCGGAAAACGTTGTCAATTACCTTCAGCGCATCGAAGAAATTACCAAAACACCGATTCAAATGATATCCGTAGGGCCGGGCCGGGAAGAAACGATCGTCCTGAAAAATCCTTTTCATTAAACGCAATGGTTTGTTCGATGAAGAGGAGTATTTTTCATTGACAATTCAGGCATACTAACATAAGAACTCAAAAAAAAAGTCGGGACGTGGCTCAGTCTGGTAGAGCACAGCGTTCGGGACGCTGGGGTCGCTGGTTCAAATCCAGTCGTCCCGACCACTCAACTTTCTGTTTTAAAACATGTTTTTCTTTATCCCCCTGACAGGTGTGACCAATTGTCAGGGGTTTTCCTTTTCAAATCATCGTAGGCTTCCATGAATTTACCGCCCGCCCGGTCGCTTTTCTAGTGCTCGTAGATCATCTTGAACGAGCTCTGAGACAGAGAACAGGTCCTTTATTGAAAATCTATTGCGGTAGCGCGCGTTTCACCTGTTGTTCAATAAACTACTCAGATGGAATGATTACTTGACCGCGAGAGGTGAAAGAAATGCCTTGCTGTCTTTGTGTGCCAATCATTACAGATTCAATAATAGGCGGATTAACGAATCTATCGGATTCCCATTTAACAATAAAATTAGCTCCCGATCCGCCGGTTTTATCTGTTTCCGGTACGATATAACGCAAAAATTCCAAGCGCTTTAGGATTGTTTTCTTATTAATTGTAGGTGACAAAAATTCGTTGCGAATCGCTATTGTTTAACAAAGACTGTAATTAAAAGATATTGAATATTTATGGTGGTTTAGAGGACTGGTTTGAGATGATTCAGGACTATTACCACTAGGGGTCAGATTTCTAAGATAGGAATTTGATATTTTTTAAAAATAGCATCATGGGTCACTACCATGAGCCCTTCCAGTTTAGCCTGGGCGATTAGGATTCTATCAAAGGGATCACTGTGATGTTTCGGAAGGTCCCCGACTGCATAGGCGTGATAGGGTGTAATTGACAACATTTCAAAACCCTGCCGTTTAATCACGTCAAAAAAATCCGGCGCTATCTTCAACTTGCCCAATGCTTGTTTAATGCGAATCTCCCAAATAACGGCAGCGCCGATGATTATCAAATTATCAATGTCAGCGATAGCGTTTCGTGCCTGCTCTGGCAGTAACGGGCTGTCATCAAGCCACCATAAAAGGATGTGAGTGTCCAGAAACAGATTCATTTCTTCTCCATTCCAAATACTTGTGCAATATCATCAGGTAATGAATCAAAATCATCAGCGATTTTGATCTTTCCTTTCAACGCACCGGGGTGTCTCGGTTGCCTGTTATTTTCATACCGGATCAGCTTAGCGACGGGTTTGCCGGCTTTCCCAATAATGACATCCTCGCCCGCCAAAACTTTTTCTATCAACGCGGACAACTGGGCCTTTGCCTCTGAAATATTGGTTATCTGCATAATGGACACCTCCTTTCCATGCGCATAGTCTGACCAGACCAGACCATTTTGTCAAGTATTTTTAAAAGCAAAATAATAAAAGGGCCTGTTTTTTTTAGTTCTCAAACAGGCCCTTTTTCCTTCCACTTTAAAAACTACCAGCGCACCCGAACCTCCTGAATCGTCTGGGGCGTACCTTCCTGGATGGTATAGGTGATGCCGTCGGCCTTGATGGCTGTTCCCACCGGCGGAACCTCCCGTGCCCTCTCCAGCAGAAACCCGGCCAGGGTCACATATTTTCCCTTGGGGATATCAATATGCAGCTTTTCCTCAAGGGTGTCGATTTCGATACGGGCGCTGACAATATAATCCCGGTCGGCCACCTTTCGAACCCATTGCTGCGACCCTTCTTTAGAGTCGTATTCATCTTCCATTTCCTCAACCACTTCTTCCATGACATCTTCTATGGTAACGAGCCCCTCGGCGCCGCCATATTCGTCCACCACGACGGCCACCGTATCACCGTCCTGGCGCAAGTCCAGCAACAGTTCCCGGATGCTTTTTGATCCGGGCACATACCGCACCGGCCGGATGTAAGGCGTAATGGACTGGGCCGGGTCCACCCCCAGCAGTTCCAGGGTGTTCAGGACGCCGACAACCCGATCCACGCGATCCTCATAAACCGGCAGGCGTACATGCGCGTTCTCCGCCGCCACCCGTATCGCCTCCCCGCAGGTGGCCTTCTGGTCAATGGCAACCACATCAATGAGCGGCAGCATCACGGAGTCGGCGGTTGTCTCTGAAAAGCTGAAGATCCGGTTGATCATGTCCTTTTCCACATGCTGGATGTCGCTGTCTTTGGCCGGCATCTGCAGCATGGTGATCATTTCTTCACGCAAGGTAAATGGATTCTGGCCCCGGCCGCCGAAAATGCGGTTGCCGATACGTGTCAGCATACTGAAGAAGATCAAAATGGGGGAAAAAACATAGGAGGCGATTCGTAAAAAAAACACCACCCGGGGGGTAAGCGTATCGGCGCGGTGCTGAAAAACACTTTTGGGAACAATTTCACCGAATATCCAGATCAGGGGTGCCGCCACGACAATGGCGACCCAGCTGTTTTGTTCACCGAAAAGGGAGATCGCCAGTGCTGTGGCCATGGTTGTATTCGCCACCACAGCGACATTGGTTCCCACCAGTGTGGTGGAAAGCAGCCACTCGGGCTTCTTCAGCATCTTCAAGGCCAGCCGGGCGCCCCGGGACCCTTTGGCGGCGTCATGGCGCAGTTTCATCTGATCGGCGCTGATCAGGGCAATTTCCGATCCGGAAAAAAAACCTTCCAGCAGCAGACAGACCAGCATGGTAATCAGTGTCCAAACCCAGTCCATCGTTTATCGTTTTTCCTTATTCTTTTGTTTCGGAAACGGCCGTTTCCGTATCTTCTAATTCCAGATGCAATTCCTTGACCCGGTTTTCTTCCACCTCCACCACCTTGAACTTGAGGCTATTGATGACGATAACGGTGCCCTCGGATGGCAGCTCTCCATATTCGTTCAACAGCAGCCCCCCGATGGTTTCGGCCGACTCCTCGTCCAAATTGCTGTTGATCCGCTCGTTCAAATCCGAAATAGGCATAGCGCCGTCGATGCGATAGCGTCCCTTTTCGAGTTCCTTGATATATTCATGCGGGCTGATATCCGAAGGGCTGTGGATATCCCCGAAGATGCATTCCAGCAGATCCTCCATGGTGACCAGTCCGGTCACACCGCCGTATTCATCCACCGTCAAGGCGCATGACATCCGGCGCTCGCGAAACGTATTAAAGAGTTCGGCGGCCTGCTTGGATTCCGGCACAAAATACGGTTCCCGCAACAGGTCAATGAATTCTTGCGACTCCGCCGACAATTTTTCAAGATCCGCACCCAGCAGATCCCGTGCATATAAAATTCCCACGATATTATCGCGGTGCTCACGGTAAATGGGCACCTTGGTATGCCGCGTTCGGCGCAGTTCTTCAACTTTTTCATAGATGCTGCTCTTGAGGGGCAGAAAGAAGATGTCCGACCGCGGCGTCATCACATCTTCAAGCGTTTTGTTGCCGAAGTCAAAAATGTGATCAATGAACTGGGCCTCGGTGCGGTCAAGAGCGCCCTCTCCGACGGCATCGTGGGCCAGGACTCGCACCATATCTTCCGTAACGATATTTCCGCGGGAGCGCTCTTTTCCGATAATGAAAGTGATGGATACATCCGCAATCGTCCGGATCATCCATCGCAGGGGCTTAACGATCAGGGCGAAAAATTCAATGGGACGGCACTCAAAAGCGGCAAAGGCAATATTATTGCGGATCGCCAGCGTTTTTGGCGTCACCTCGCCCACCAGCAGCAGGATCGGCACCATCACAAGCAGGTTTAGCCACTCGCTCCCGGCGCCCATCAACCGGATAATGATGGTTGCCGAAATGACCGATGCAGCCACATTGGCCAGTTCATTTCCGATCAGAATGGTCATGATCAGTCGCCGCGGACGGGTCAGCAGCCCTTCGATCAGACCGACCCGGGGATGCCCCTTGCGACGCATTTGTTCCAACTGGACGCTGCTGAGGGAAAAAAGGGCGGTCTCTGAACTGGAAAAAAACGCGGAGAGTGCCATCAAAATGGCAAACAGGACAAGTTCAATCCAGAATGTGTAATCCATCACGCCTCACCCCTGCTGATGAAAAATGCCACCCTGCATGGCCGGCGAATGGATGGACCGGCCATCAGCATACTGTGAGGAATATCAGGATCAGATATGTTCGGCATAACTCCCAAAAAAACAATGTTCAAATTCTTGATTTCTTGATTAATACTACGGTTCTTGTCTGAATGCAAGTCTATAGTCGTTTTTAACAATGCGGTTCGGTTTCAACCGCATGTTTTGACAAACCCATCCCAAAAACGGTATGATGCAAAAAATGATTAAGGTCACCCCCAACATTACAATCAGCGAGGATGAAATACAGATTCAGTTCATGCGGGCATCCGGACCCGGCGGGCAGCATGTAAACAAAACATCCACGGCCGTACAATTGCGTTTTGACATTAAGAATTCATTGTCACTGCCCGATGTCATTCGCGAACGCCTCTTGCAGCTTCCGGACAGGCGGATTACCGCAGACGGCGTATTGGTCATCACCGCCCGGCGATTTCGTTCCCAGGACCAGAACCGCCAGGATGCCGTCCAGCGCCTGGTGGATCTCGTCTCTAAATCAGCCCAAAAACCCAGACGGCGCCGCAAAACAAAACCGTCACGGGCTTCGATAAAGCGCCGGCTGGAACATAAACGGCGCCAAGGGACCAAAAAAGGGATGCGGCGCCGGGTCACCAAAACCGACGATTCGCTTTAATTTTGCTTCAGGGTTATCCAGGAAAATCCCGCAACGACTTAAACGCAACAGCCTGCTAAGGCTTCTGGGGGCTCACCAGCAACTTTTGCCCGGGTTGAATCGCCGCGCCGGGTTTCAGGTTGTTCAGACGGAGCAATTCATCCAATTTTATATTATAGCGCAGGCTGATCCGATAGAGATTTTCCCCCGCCTGAACCACATGGTGAGTTGCCTTGCGCGCATCAGCCGTTCCCGGAGCTGTCTGGTCCGGTTGAGATTTAGCCGGCAGCGGCGCAGCCGTCTTCTGGGGCTTTACCGTAGCCATCCGCTTCGATAGACTATCAATCTCTTTCGTGAATACCGCTTCAAGGCCATCGATTCTTCTGGTCAGTTCTGCAATGGTTTTCTCCTGCTGCGCCGCAATGTTTGCCGCTCCGGCAAAGGGCTCAAGACTTGAAAGCCTGTCCTCCAGCGCTTTGACTCTGGGCTCCAGCAAATTGACCTGCTGAACGTTGGAATTCCCCCCGGAGCCGTAAATCAGCCAGATTATCAAAACCACCAGTATCAGGATCCCGCCGCCCACAAGCATGACCGGCATCTTCTTTCCCTGCAAAGAATTTTGACCTGAATGGTAAATACCGTTGTCCTTTTTAATTGAAAACGATTTGCCGTCTTTAGGGTCATCACCGGTCTCGGCATCCAACTCAACGGTGTCGTTTGAATCTTTCCATTTCATGGGTATACCTCCAGAGAAAAATCGAAAAATTTAGTGGGTTGTTTCCAATCATCGTTTAAAGAGTAACAAGCATAAATCAAAAATGCATACAACATCAAGCAATATCATCATGGTGCTTTAACGGTTCCCTTTGCGTTTCAACAAACCGGTCAAATGCCTGCCAGAACAGGCCGCGGACCTGATCGGTTTCTTTTAACACTTCGTGCCGGGCCTGGGGGATAATCCGGATACGACCGAACGGCAGGCGCTCACAAATCTGTTCCTGGGATTTTAAGGAAACAACCCGGTCGCAATCGGCGCCGACAATCAGGACCGGCGTCCGAATCGCTTCCGGGTATCCGGTCCCCTTGAGGATATCGATGGATTCCAATGTCGCCTTAAGCCACCCGTAGGTCACGCCGCCCAGTGCCAGGTCCGGGTTTGCATGAATCGCTCTTTGTTCGTCCGTAAAGCGCCGGGGATCGGATGTGAGCCGGTTGCCGTTGAAATTCTGATCGACTGCCCGATAATCCCCGGAGCCTTGGACATACGCCTTGTCCATGCCGGCGGAAACGGCAAACCGGGCGAAAACCCGGATCAGGAGCACTTTGAAGGGGGACAAGGCAATATCAATCATGGGTGCGGTGAGTATGGCTTTTGCGACGCAATCCGGATGGTCGTGCAAATACCGCAGCGCAATGTGTCCGCCCATGGAGTGGGCCAGAATGATGCAGGGTAAAACCGCCCGGGGCTGTATTACCTCTCTGAAAAACCGGTTCAGGTCTTCCAGATAATCGTCATAGGAACGCACGTAGCCTTTATGCCGGTTCGGCAGCTGACGGCCGGACAGTCCCTGCCCGCGCCAGTCCATGGCATAAACGTCAAAATTGCGCCCGTTCAGTTCGGCAATGGTCTCGGTATATTTTTCGATAAATTCCCGCCGCCCGCCCAGCAGAATGAGGCTCCCCGCTTTTTGTTCAGACCGGCACAGCCGGACGGCATAACGGATAGACAGATCATCGTAAGTTTTGAAAAAAGAAAACGGTGGCGTCATATTACATTCAAAATTAGGGTCTCAACTTGACAAAATTATACCGCCGCCCTATTAACAGGGAATCATTTTCCATCTGCCGACCAAATTTTTCCGGCGGCGGCCGACGGTTCCATATTTCAAATATTATCAGTAATGTCAATAGATTATTTTATGACCATGAAACATACACACCATTTTATCGAATCATACGACGGGCTGGTGGGCTTCGGATTCAACCGGGAAACAGACGAGAAGACGGTATGCTATTATCTGCAAAAGTTTTCCGATGACGCCCTGATGGAAAAACTGATAAAGAAATTGTCTGATGAGGAGCTCCAGGAGTTGTTCGATGGTATGACGCGGCTGCTGAAGAAACATCTGTCCGACGACGAATATCACCGTTTGTTTTTAAAGGACGGGTAAAAAAAGGCACAGGGCTCGCGGCGCAGGGCAAAGGGCGAAGAAAGATAAAATTTTAGGCCCGGGCTTAGAAAGAGAATGACTACTAAACGGCGCAAGGTTAAGGGCTTACGGCTCAAGAAAGAGTGAATGAGCTTTTTCCGTGCGCCCTGAGCCCTGTGCCTTGCGCCAGGTTCTTAAGGGAGGCATCCGTCATGTTCACTGAAAAACAGTTGGATCGATATGCTGAAGTTCTCTTGTGGGGGCTTAAAAAAGCCCGCAGCCGACGCTTTAAAAAGAACGATATTATCCTTATCCGTTATCATCGGCCGGCCTTACGACTGGCGGAAATCCTGTATGCCAAAATCCTTGCCATGGGGATGCAGCCCCTGCAGCGCATGATTCCAACGCCGGTAATGGAGAAAGATTTTTTCACGCTTTCCAACCCCCGCCAGTTGATATTCCAGGCCCCCGGGGACAAAACGCTTTTTCAAAACCTGAACGGCAGCATTTTTCTGCATGCCCCCGAATCCATTACCCACCTGAAGGATATTGATCCCAAAAAAATCGGCAAGTTCACCGTTGCCGCAAAATATCTCCGCGACATTCTGAACAAAAGAGAGGAAGCCGGAGATTTCAGCTGGACCCTGTGCACATTTCCCACCCCGGAACTGGCCAGGCATGCCGGCCTTTCCCCGGCGGACTATACCGGCCAGATCGTTTCCGCCTGTTTTCTCAACCGGACATCACCGCTGGACCAGTGGGACAACATTTATAAAACTGCCCTGAGAATTAAAAAATGGCTGAATGGAATGAGGGTGGACGCCTATCACATCGAAGCAGAAGACACCGATTTGATCGTTACCCCCGGTAAAAACCGTAAATGGATCGGCATATCCGGTCATAACATCCCCAGTTTTGAATTGTTTTTATCCCCTGACTGGCGCGGGACCCAGGGGGTCTACTATGCCAATCAGCCCTCCTTTCGCAGCGGCAATTATGTCGAGGGGGTTCGACTGGAATTTAATAAAGGGGCGGTGGTGGACGCAACGGCCCGGGAGGGAGAACGGTTTCTCAAATCACAGCTTGCCATGGACAAGGGCGCCAACAAAGCTGGGGAATTCTCCCTGACCGACCGGCGGTTTTCACGGATAAACCGTTTCATGGCCAATACGCTTTTTGATGAAAATTACGGCGGAAAACACGGCAATTGCCATTTGGCCCTGGGTTCTTCCTATTCGGACAGCTACACCGGCGACCCCGGGCGACTGACAACCGCGGCCAAGAAAAAACTCGGCTTTAACGATTCGGCCCTGCACTGGGATATAGTGAACACCACAAAAAAACGGGTTACCGCCCGACTCACTTCCGGCAAAAAAACCGTCATTTATGAAAATGGCATTTTCTTATTATAACCCGGGGGGTTAGGTGCCATGTGATTGTTGATTTGTGATTGTTGATTTGTGATTGTTGATTTGTGATTGTTGATTTGTGATTGTTGATTTGTGATTGTTGATTTGTGATT
>JARGFK010000020.1 GCA_029211065.1 Desulfobacterales bacterium | reverse complement strand
GGAAAAGTGCGCAAGAATCTGCCATTCTTCAAAAAACTGGCTGATAAAAATTTTACACAAAAAACTTGACAGCACCCTGGAAATGAATCTTAAAGAAGGTGATAAACTTCCTTCCCACGAAGAACTTACCCAAGAGCTGGGGGTCAGCAAAGCTTCATTAAGAGAGGGTCTTCAACAGCTCTCTGCTAAGGGAATAATTCGTATAAAACATGGTCTCGGGACCATTGTCGCCACACCTCAGATTTCAAATTACCTTAAAATTCTATCGCCACGGCTGATCACCAAAGGGACGACTTTATCTGATCTGTTTGAGGCCAGAAAATATATTGAATCCATTACAGTAGCCAATGCCGTTGAAAGAGGGGACGCGCAGGACTTCAAGGAGCTTGAATCTCTGCTGCAGGCAATGGACACTGCGCTTAAAGAAAACAATACAGAAGCTTTTTTAAGAAAGGATGTTGAGTTCCATAGCTGTATCGCGAAGGCCGGCAAAAATTTGGTATTGCAGGAACTGTTGAATATTTTAAATGAGCTGCTTCTTTTTCATGAAAATTTAACCCAACGCATGCCCGGAGGGATCGAAAAGGCGCGCAATTATCATCAGCAGATTTTCGAGGCGATCAAGAACAAAAACAATGAAAAAGCCCGCCGGATCATGGAAGAACACATTCAAGATGTTCAATCACAGAGAATGGCCGACCTCATTATCTATTGTGACGCCCTGGGGACCGGAAGTGTCGCTGGAACGTTTTTCTCTGTGGGCAGTGCTTTGTCCAAGGTAATCAACCGATATAGCTGGCTTAAAGCCAAAGCTGAACTCACCGGTGGCGGGATAGAGAACGTCATCCTTACAGGACAAAAACGAATCGCACTCGGCATAACACAATCCGACGTCGCAATTAATGCATATCGGGGGAGTCGTGAATTTGCGGAAAGTTACTCAAATATTCGGGCTGTATGCGGTGCGCATCAATTAGACATACAGATTTTTGCCTTGAAGAAAAATAAAATTGAAACGATAGGAGATCTTAAAGGTAAAAAAATAGCTTTAGGGGCAACCGGCGGGGATAGCCAGTGGGTTTCGCGGATTGTTCTGGAGAGTTACGATATAGCCGAAACCGATATAATGCCCCAAATTTTATCCATTTCCAATGCGATTGAAGCTTTGAATGAAGACAAGATCGATGCGGTTTTTTATTTGTCCGGCGGTGCGAGCAGCGCCCTTTCGGCATTTTCTAAAAAAACCGCTATCTCATTTCTTCCCATCGAAACTGAAAAGTTGCATGATATCATTGAGCAGTGTCCCTACTGGACTTATTCTGCGATATCACCGAATACCTATCCGCAACAGAACGTAAGTATCCCGACCCTTGGCGTCCCCTGCATCCTGATTACACATAAAGAAGTCGGTGAAGACGCCGTTTATTCGGTTGTAAAATCTATTTTGGAACATACGGATGAAATAGCCGAAGAGCACCCTGCCGGCGCCGAGTACTGTTTCAAGAATTCTCTGCGGGGCGTTACGATCCCGCTGCATACGGGTGCCAAAAGATATTTTGAGGAAAAAAAGATTATCACACCGGAGTTCAAAAACGGATGTCTATCCGGCAAGTCACATTTG
The DNA here is from genome assembly GCA_029211065.1 of Desulfobacterales bacterium. NCBI lineage: Bacteria > Pseudomonadati > Thermodesulfobacteriota > Desulfobacteria > Desulfobacterales > Desulfobacterales bacterium. The sequence goes on along the minus strand of JARGFK010000020.1, from coordinate 50,655 downwards.
ATTGTATTCTAATTTTCATGAGGTTGTAACACTTGAAGAAAATCGCATGTTCGACATTGCCTTTCAGAGAGCTGTCCCTTACGGATGCCTTGCAGAAAATGGCGGATTTAGGAATTGCCCAGGTTGAGCTCTGTGTCGACCCGCATCACTCTGACCCAAGCTGCTGGAACTATTCGCCTGAAAAGATTCTTCAGATTATTAGCCATCTTGGCATTCAAATCCGTTCGATTCATGTTCCTGTTATCAATATTACCGACAATATCGGTTTCGAATCCCTTCAAAGTCAAGCGACAACGACATCACTTAAGACAATTGATCTCGCCGCATGTTTGGGAGCTGAGTTCATTGTGCAGCATATCTACTACGATACCTTATCACATAACCATTCGGCCGCCGCTAATTCCGGGAATATCATTCTTGATATCAACAAGGTTTCGGCCTATGCCGCCGAAAAAAGAGTAGCTCTCGCACTTGAAAATCTGCCGGTTCGTTCCAACAGCAGAATAGGTGCGGGTCTGATCGAAGTCATGGCCATCGTACAGGGCTATCTTGATCAGCGGGTTGGAATCTGTCTGGATGTCACGCACTGCGTTGCGTCCGGAATGGATCCTCTGGATGTTCTGGATCATTTGGATATAAATCGGATTGTATCCATTCATGCAAGTGATAACCATTTTAATTCTTTTAATGATCAGCATTTGCCGATCGGTAAGGGAGAAATAAACTGGAAAGAATTTTTTAAACGATTGGCGCAACATGGTTTCAACGGGGCATTGGTCATCGAAGTCTCCGGCAGTTCAAAAGGAGGGAATAGCTTAATCGAATCGATTGAATTTCTGCGAAAAATCGAAATCATACAGGATGTTTATTTAACCCAACAAAAAGGAGGAGAAAAATGAACAAGCTCAGACCATCCGCAAGAGGAATTGTCATTGTCGCTGTTCTGTTTTTTTTGTACAGCATGGTAGCGACCGATGCTTCAGCTGATAAGATAACCTTAAAATTTGGTCATGTACTTGAGACCGGACATCCCTATCATAAAATGGCCCTCAAGTTTAAAGAGGAAGTCGAAAAAAGACAGCCGGGAGTTACGGTTAACATTTTTCCTGCAAATCAGCTGGGCAATGAGCGTGATCTGGTCGAGGGGCTTCAAATCGGGTCTGTTGACATCTCAACGATCACTTCGGCATTGACCGCCGGATTTGTCCCGGGTTTCAAGGTGTTCAGCCTTCCTTTTCTGTTCAATGACACCGATCATCTCTTCCGGGTTATGGACAGCGACATTGGCAAGAAGCTCGAGAAAGACATGGAAAAAGCCGGGCTGATCAAACTGGGTTTTGTTTACGGCGGATCACGGGATCTGTATGCAAGCGTACCGATTCAGAATCTTGATGAGTTGAAAGGCAAAAAGATCCGAACCATGGAGAATAAAATTCTGGTGGATACATGGAACACTTTGGGCGCCATTGCGACTCCCATACCCTGGGGAGACGTGTACTTGAGTTTAAAGCAGGGCGTCGTGGATGGAGCCGAGGGTACCGGGGCCAGCTATCGATCCATGAAATTTTTTGACAGTTCTCCCCATTACACCCGGATCAATTATGTTTTCAGCTGGCATAACTTTATGATGTCCAAACTGTCATGGAACAAACTGTCCAGCGCGGTACAGAAAGATATCATGGATGCAGCGGCTATTGCTCAGGCCTATGAGAGAAAACTTTTTGTAGAAACTGAAAAGAACCTCTTTGACGATCTCGCAAAAAATAATGGTGTAAAAATATATTTCCCACCGAATATGGACAAATGGCGCGAAAAAATCAAAGACGTTTATGAGGGCAACGCCAAAAGCGTAGGCGGCATGGACCTTATCAAGCAGATTCAAGGAATGTAAGATCTTTCATGCGGCAGAAGGGTTGATAAAACCGTTACTTATCATCCTTCTGCCGTAACTTGCCAAAGGATCGTATCATGATGACAAAAACTGATGGGAAACTCCAACAATTCCTGTTCTACTTTGCCTGGTTACTTGCCGGGACCTTTTTAATCGTCATGACGTCCTGTGTTTTTCTGCAAGTATTCACTCGTTATATTTTTCATTTTAGTTTCAGCTGGCCCGAAGAGCTTGCCAGATTCAGTTTTATATGGACGTCCCTTTGCGGAGCTTTTATCGCCCTTGAACGAAAAAAACTCCATGATATCGATTTTTTGTTTAACCGCATACCTGACACCTTGAAGCCGGTTGTCTCGGTTTTCACTCACCTTCTTGTTTGTACGATTTTGGTAGTTTTTGTGGTCTATGGAACTCAGTTAACGACTATCGTCCATTCTCAAAGGTCGCCGGCGATGGAAATACGCATGAGCTATGTCTATTTTGCTGTCCCCTTTGCAACCGCCCTCATGCTGATTTCATATGTTCGCGAAACAATACTCAGGATAAAGGAATTTATTGCCTACAAAAGGAAAAACGCATGACACTGCTTCTTTTTGGGTCTTTTATTTTTTTTGTTCTAATCAGGGTGCCGGTCGTATTCTCACTTGCACTTAGTTGTCTGACCGTTCTGTTATGGAATGGAGACATTTCTTTGATGCTTCTTGCGCAAAGAACGGCAACCAGCCTTGACTCTTTCCCACTTCTTGCGGTCCCCTTGTTTATCATGATGGGTGAAATCATGAATCGCGGCGGTTGCGGCGAAAAACTGGTTGAGTTTTCCCAAAGGCTTGTGGGGGGCATCACCGGCGGACTCGCTCATGCCAATATCGTTGCCAGCATGTTCTTTGGCGGAATATCCGGCGTTGCCACGGCAGATACCGCCGCCATTGGCTCTGTTCTGATCCCGACGATGCTCAAAGCCGGTTATGATGCCAAATTTTCAACCGTTGTGACCGTGACTTCTTCCATCATCGGGATTATCATTCCGCCGAGCATCGACATGATTCTCTATGGGTGGATTTCAGGTACGTCCATTGTTGAACTGTTCGCCGGTGGTATTATACCGGGGATTCTGGTGGGGCTGTCATTAATGGCGCTGTCACACTGGATTTGTATGAAGCGGGGATATAGAAGCGATGAAAAATTTTCCTTCCCGAAGCTTTCCAAGGCCTTTGTTTCAGCGCTTCCGGCATTGGTAATGCCGATCCTGATTATTGGTGGAATGTTTACGGGTATTTTTACCGCAACTGAAGCTGCGTCTATCGCCGTGGTCTATGGTATTATTATTGCGGTTGTTTTTTACAAAGGGCTGCAGATGAAGGATATTCCAGACTTGATTCTACAGGTTTGCACAACTGTCGGCAGCATCATGTTGTTAATCGCCGTTTGCAAAACCTTCGGATGGAAACTGACGGCAGAGCGCATCCCCCACACCATATCGGAGTTTTTCCTGAACAATTTACCTTATAAGTCTCTGTTTTTGTTGAACGTGATATTGATCTGCCTGGTTGTCGGAACCTTTCTCACGCCTGCCGCAGCGACCATCATCCTGACCCCGATCCTGGCCCCGGTTTCAACATCTTTCGGAATTGATCCGGTTCATTTTGGACTTGTAGTTGTCTGTTCGGTTGCGATTGGGCATGTCACACCACCGGTAGCCCTTACACTTTATATCGGCGCAGGAATAAGCGGAGTTCCCGTTTCAGATCTGATAAAACCCCTGATGCCGTTTCTACTGGTACTTATTCTAGTAACGCTGGCGGTGGCTTATATTCCACCCTTGACGCTATTTCTTCCTTCATTGATGCGATAAGGATTTAAGGATATCCTTACAGGCTATGCAGAGATGGTATTTGGGGAGGACGCCTTTCCCAGCTATTGGATCCACTGCGATTCCCGTCCGAAGGATGGGAATCGCAGCTTCAGGAAAAACGTAGACTTTCTATTCGCAGAGTTCAAACAGGGCCGCAGCGCCCATGCCGCCGCCGATGCACATGGATTCCACGCCGTACTTGACGCCTTTCTGCTGCATTCCGGCCAGCAGGGTGGCACAAAGCTTGGCGCCGGTGCAGCCCAGAGGGTGCCCCAGGGCGATGGCCCCGCCGTGGATGTTGACTTTGTTCATGTCGATACCGAGTTCCCGGATGCAGTAAAGGGCCTGGGAGGCAAAGGCTTCGTTGATTTCAAAGAGACCCACATCCTTTAAATCCATTCCGGCCAATTCCATGAGCTTGGGAATGGCATAGCGGGGACCGACACCCATTTCATCCGATTTGCAGCCCACCGTGGTGTATGACTTCAATTTGGCGATGGGCTTTAATCCGAGTTCTTTGACCTTTGACTCGCTCACAATGACAGTGGCGGCCGCACCGTCGGTTGTCTGGGAGGAGTTTCCGGCAGTGACGGTTCCGCCGGCGGCAAAAACCGGCATCAGGCCGGCCAGCGCTTCCTGGGTGGTTCCTTTGCGGATGCCGTCGTCAAAGTCCTGGATAAAGGTTTCGCGTTTAGAGGTTCCGCCGGCCTGGGGCACAAAGCGGGTCGCCGGGGTCGGCACGAGTTCGGTATACAGGCCGCCGGCCTTGGCTTCGGCTGCTTTGCGCTGGGAGTGAAAGGCGAATTCATCCTGTTCCTTTCGCGAGATGCCATAGCGATTGGCAACGTTTTCGGCCGTGATGCCCATGGATACATACAGATCCGCGCTTGTGCGGGAATATACGGGATGGGGCCGGGGCATGTTTCCCGGCATGGAAACATAGGTCATGGATTCGATCCCGCCGCCGATGACAACATCCGACCAGCCGGCCATCACCCGCAGCGAAGCCAATGCAATGGCCTCCAGACCCGATGAGCAGAACCGGTTGACGGTGGCGCCGGACACTTCAATGGGAAAGCCCGCCATCTGCGAGGCAATCCTTCCGATGTTGAGGCCCTGTTCGGCTTCCGGAAAAGCGCACCCCACCATGATGTCCTGAACATCCTTTTTTTCAAGGTTAGCGGTTTTTTCAACTGCCGCGCCGAGGATAAAGGACAGCAGGTCTTCCGGGCGGGTGTCTTTAAAGGCCCCTTTGCTGCGTTTGCAGCCGGGGGTCCTGATGGATGTTACAATGTATGCATCTTTCATGTTTCCTCCTAAAAAAGGTGATGAAAAGGTCATCGGCTTAAAAAAACAAACGCTAATTTCTGAGGGGTTTTCCCGTCTTTAGCAAATGTTCAACCCGTGCCAGGGTTTTTTCTTCTTTCCAGAAGTCCATGAAGGCCTCTCGTTCAAGTTTAAGGATAACGTCTTCGGAAACTTCGCTGTTATCCCTAACATCCCCGCCGCTGATGACAAACGCGATTCGTTTGGCCAGAAACGCGTCATATTCTGAAATAAATTTGCCGCTTTGCATATTCAGTATTTCCGAATTGACCATCCCCTGGGCCGCCTGTCCGAGCACCTTGACATTGCGTTTGATTGGCGGTGCGTATCCGTCCGCCACCATCTTCAAGACTTCCTTCTTGGCTTCGCCGATGAGGTAGTCGCGGTTAAAGACAATCCGGTCGGTGGGTTTCAGAAACCCGTTGGCCCTGGCATCGGCCGCCGATGTCGACACCTTGGCCATGGCGATATTCATGAAGACCGGCAGGAAGAATTTGGCAAGGTCGATGTCGTTGACCGAAGCCGGGATGGAAGAAAGGTAGTTTTTCCACAGATTCAAACAGCCGCCGCCGGCCGGCAGGAGTCCCACGCCGATTTCGACCAAGCCCATGTACAGCTCGGCATGGGCAACGATTTTATCGGCCGCCAGGCAGACCTCACAGCCGCCGCCAAGGGCCAGCCCGTGGGGAGCGGCAATTACCGGAAAGGCTTCATAGCGGGCCCGCTGCAAAGAGTCCTGCAGCGTTTTTGACGCTGTTTCAATCAGGTCGTAATTTTTTTCTTTGGCCAGATTGCCCATCATCATCAGATCGGCGCCGGCTGAAAACGCGCTGGGCATGCCGCCGGCCTGGTTGCCGATAACGAGACCGGCACCGTTGGCATCGACATAATCAAGGGATTTATTTAGAAACTCGAGAATCTCTCCATTGAGGGCGTTCATCTTGGTGTGGAACTCGCAGCAGAATACGCCGTCTCCGAGATCCACCAGGGAGGCGGACTTGCAGGTTTCAATTGTCCGCCCGGCGCCTTTGAGGGATTTGAGCGAGATGATATTTTCACTGACCACCATCTCTTTGTATGAAGCCGCAGCAAAGTCGTAAAAGAGCGTTTTGCCGTTTTCAAATTTATAAAAGGACGTATGGCCTGCCGCGATCATGTCCAGCACTTTTTGCGGCACCTTGAAACCGTCTTTTTTCATCTTGTCGACGGATTCGGTCAGGCCGATGCTGTCCCATGATTCAAATGGGCCCATCTCAAAATTGTAGCCCCACTTCATGGCATTATCAATTTCGACAATGGTGTCGGCGATTTCCGGGATGCGGTCGGCGGCATAAATCAGTCCATGGGCCACCACTTTCCAGGCAAACCGGGCGCCTTTATCATCGCCGTAAACAATCGCCTTTACTTTGTCGGAGAGATTTTTGGCCTTGGCCGCGTTTGCAAGGCAGGGGAAGTCGGGCTTGGCATATTCCGCGTATTCCAGGGTAGCCGGATTAATGACCTTGTACACCTTTTTCCATTCCGGGGTCAGGTCGGTTTTATAGAAGCCGCTTTTGGTTTTATTGCCGAGAAGTTTTTTGGCAATCATTTTTTCAACAAATTCCGGTATGACAAAGCTGTTGCGTTGGGCATCATCGACCACCAGGTCATAGGTGTTTTTGGACACGTGCCCGAGGGTGTCCAGACCCACCAGGTCGGCGGTCCTGAACATGGCGGTTTTGGGCCGTCCCATGGCCGGGCCGAAAATGGCATCAACCTCCGGAATGGCCAGTCCGTCTTCCACCATGAGCTGCATGGCCCGGACCATGCCGAAGACGCCGATGCGGTTGCCGATAAAATTGGGGGTGTCCTTGGCCCAGACGATCCCTTTGCCCAGGAGTCGTTCGCCAAAGTCGACCATGAAGTCCAAAATTTCCGGCAGGGTTTCTTCTCCCGGGATAATTTCCAGAAGCTTCATATAGCGAACCGGGTTAAAAAAATGGGTGCCGAGAAAGTGCTGTTTAAAGGTTTTACTCAAACCCTCCGACATTTTTTTCAATGGAATGCCCGAGGTATTGGAGGAGACAATGCAGTCTTTTTTTCTAATGGGTTCGACCCGTTTGAACAGCTCCTGCTTGATCTTCAGGTTTTCAACAATCACTTCTACAATCCAGTCGCAGCCGGATAGCTTTTCAAAATCATCTTCCAGGTTTCCGATGGTGATCCGAGCGGCGTTCTGGGGGTGCATGATCAGGGCCGGACTTGATCTGAGGACGGTATCCAGCCCGGCTTTGACAATTTTATTCCTGGCGGTTTTATCTTTTTTCTGATCGTCCTTTAAATCTGGTGGAACGATGTCCAGGAGTAACGTATTTATTCCGGTGCTGGCCAGCAGCGCGGCAATACCGCCGCCCATAACGCCGGAGCCGATGACGGCCGCCTTCTTGATCCTTCGCATAATAACCTCCCGCCGAGTGTAAAGTTAATTAATGAATGAGCATTCATTCAAATAACAAAGATGGCGACAATCGTCAAGAGAAAACAGCGCGAGTTGGGTAAATGCATATAAAATATTATTAATTAAATACAATTAGTTAAATATATTTTAGAAATGTTTGAAGCTCAGATAAATTTCTTGACAAGAATATAGAGTCATTCATTATAAATGAATTATTATTCATTTATAGCATGCATGCCTGTGCGGGAACGATGGGTGCGGTTCGGGTGCTATAACGGCTTATTGAATGTTTGAGCCTTGGATGAAGGGGCAGGGGGGCGCAGAAACTATAAAAATTCGTGTGGATAATGGGGAAGCTGAATTCTTTCTACTGCCGTAAAATTAAAACAAGCGTGGAAAACGGAACAGTTTGATCCTGCAGCCGAGAAGCGGTTTGGTCAATCTCCATGACATGAACGGCTAAAAAATATTTCCGTCGTTCCACGCTTGTTCGCAGGAAAAAGCATCTATGGGTGCTATCGGGCAGTTTGAAAGATGGTCGTAAACTGCATTTCGTCAAACGGCAGCGGGAATAGGGCAGTAGTTGGAACCAGAGGAGCAGAAGTGGACTGTAAGACGATGAATAATTATACCTGTATGTCAAAAGAGATGAAATGTCAAAGGATTTCCGGATGGGAAAAAGATTTGTTTTAGATCGGAAGGCGCAGGGTTTAAAAAATACAAAACACTACATCCTCGACCGGCATCGGCGTGATGATTTTTTTCGAAAAAAATTAAAACCCGGGAGGCGCTAAAACCCTATCGATAGCCCCGCGAATACAAAAACAGATCAATATCGTCGCTTTTGGCGAAATCAATAATGGACTCCTCCTGAAGATAAAACCGCTCAAATCCGTCGCAATCGATTTCGTCGGGAATGTCGAAGCCAAAAAGGCTTGGCTGATGATAGGGATGATTGCATGAAACGAGTTCGTCATCTTCTTCATAAAAATTGCATTCTCTACACCTGGCCATCGGATTCCTCCTTTCAGCATGTGTTGCCCTATTTTACGCCGGATGGCTTCAAACGTCTTCCTTTGGGCGGGTTTACCAGCCTCTCAATTTCAGAAGCAGGTATGAGCCATTTTTTTCCCATCTTGGTTCCCCGCAACTCTCCGCTTTTCAGCCACCGCCGCACCGAGGACTGTGGAACGCCCAGCTCTTTGGAAAATTCGCTTACAGTGTAAACCATTTTGGTTTTTGGGGTGGGCGTCATTAAGTTGTCAACCTTTCTGTTCATCATGAGCGTATAAATTCATATTGAGCGATTAAGCGTTTATATAATTACATTGAGCCTAAATGTCAAGAAAAAAGATTAATGAGCTTAAATTTTTATATATGTCTATATTTGCCTAAAACAGACATAACAAGCAAAAAAATATATAAAAGTATTTATCGGATTATAATAATTAAATTGGTTAAATATGAGCGCAAAGAATAACTACGGGCGTTTATGGAGGTTCTGAATCAAACGCTGTTGAACTTCGATAGCGGTTTGAAAAAGATTGAGAATAAAATGTGTTTCGATTGATGGTCGCTGAAAATGAAGCTCCCCGCAGCCCCGATAAACCGGGATCTTCGACAAGCTGCGGGGCATCAAAGCGAAGGTGAATAAAAAAAGGCCCTTCCTGTTTTTTTAAGCGGGAAGGGCCTTGCGACCGGTAACGGATTCGATCAAAAATAGGGGTTAATCAATGCGGCAGAATTTCAACAAGCTTGATCTCAAAATTCAGATCCTGACCGGCCAGATGATGATTTCCATCGACGGTGATGCTGCTTTTGCGCAATTCGGTTATGGCCATAATCATTATTTCTCCTTCCGGCGTCTTCATCTGGAGTTTCATGCCGACTTGCGGATTCAGATCCTGGGGCAGCCGATCCAGGGGGATGCTGCCGATGAGCTGTTCATCCCGCAATCCATAGCCATCCTTCGCCGGAATATGTATGTTTATGGATTCACCCGTCCGGAGTCCGATTACCCCCGATTCAAATGCAGGCAGCAGCATACCCTTACCGATGGTAAACGCCAGGGGGGCACGTTCCAGGGAAGAGTCAAAGCAGGTGCCGTCTGCCAGTGTTCCGGTATAATGAACTTTTACGTTATCGCCTTTTTTTGCCTTTGACATGATGCTTCCTTTTGATCCGGTTTCAGAAAAGATTTTCAGCGGCAGCGATGTAACGTCGAAACCCTTCAGTATCATCACCGGCGGCGGAAATTCGCCGGACGCCCTCTTTCAGGGTTTCAAGATTTGCCGCAATTGAGAGCCTCAGAAAATGCATGTTTTCGGTGCCGATGGCGCCAAAGGAGCGCCGGTCCATTACCGCTACCTTGTGATGGTAGAGAGCGAACATCTGGAACAGGGTGGCGGGTGAGGTCGTCCGTTTAATTGCAGCCGGCAGACTGTTAAAGGCGCTAAAGACGCCCAGCCGCTTACACAGCCCGCTGATGTTGGGAAAGAGATAGAAGGCGCCGCCGGCCTTCTGGCAGGAGACACCGTCGATGCTGTTCAAGGCTTCCAGGATGACATCACGGCGCTGTTGAAATGTCTGCGCCATTTGGGCGATCCAGGGGCCGGACTGTGGGTTTTGCAGCGCCTCCCGGGCGCCCTCCTGGTTATAGGGGGGGATGCACGAAAAATAGTTGATGTTCATATTTTTAAACGTATCGGCTTCCGCAGCCGTCGGCGTCACCACATAACCGATCCGGCCCCCGGTCCATGCAAAGGATTTAGACAGGCCGCTGCTGATAATCGTTCGCTTTTCCATTCCGCTGACCGATGCGATGGAATGGTGCTGCTGATCATCGAAAACGATGTTTTCGTATATTTCATCGGAATATACGCGTACGTCCGGGCCGCACCTGGACATAATGACATCGGCGATGGCATGCAGTTGTTCCTCGGTGGCTACCCCGCCGGTGGGATTGGACGGAAAATTCAGGAAAATGAGCTTTGTTTTCGGTGTAATCAGGCGTTCGAGCTCCCGGGGCGTGAAGGTGAAATTCTGCTCTTCCTTGAGGTGCAGTGGAACCGGAACAGATCCGAAGTAGCGAATAAACGATTCGTATATCGGAAAGCCGGGGCTGGGATAGATGACTTCGTCGCCCGGATTGCAGTAAATCTGCTGTGAAAAGCCGATGGAGGGCTTGCCGCCGGGAAAAACGCAAACCTGATCCGGGCTGACATCCAGTCCACGGGTGGCATTTACCTGGTCGGCCACGGCTTTTCGAAAGGAAAGAATCCCCTTGGGGTCACAGTAATGGGTGTTGTCTTTTTCGATCTGGCGGATGACTTCATCCTTGACCCATGGGGGTGCGTTGAAATCAGGTTCTCCCAGGTTCAGTTTGGCAACGGGATTTTCCTGGGATTCGACTTTAGCAATATGAGGGCCTATTTTAAAAGCGTTTTCCGTACCGATCATGAGGGTCCGGTCCGAATACAGTGTCATTGAAAAAATCTCCTTCCGGGTTTAGGCTGAAATGATCAGGGCGTATATGTCATATCGGCGCTAAATTTTCAAGGCATGAATCGGACCACATCCGCCACGCAGGTTAATACCTTATCGGCCATACTGAAATCTCCGTACCGGGTCAGTTCCGTCGGAATGACCCAGCACGCAATCCCGGCGGCTTTGGCCGACAGCAGACCGCGCTCGGAGTCTTCGATGGCGACGCATTCCCGGGGGGTGCAGCCTGTCCTTTGGAGTGCCGCCAGGTAAGGTTCCGGACTGGGTTTGGTTTCAGTAACGTCATCCCCGGTGATGACAAAATCAAAGAATCGGCCGAACCCGGTGCGGTCATGGATGATTTTAAAATTATCGGCATGGGAACTCGTCACCACCCCCATTATGACCTTTTTCTGCAGGCGGGTGAGAACCTGCTCAACGCCCGCGCGGGTGAGGTTTTCGGTTTGCAGCTTCCGGCTGTAGATCCGATCGCGTTCGGCCCGAAGCTTCTCCGCGATTTCCGACGGCAGTCCGTTTTCATTTGCCAGGTGAAGCGTACCCGACGATTCCTTGAGGAAGAACCTGTGGTACCGCTCCTCGGTCAATTCGACGCCTACTGTTTGGAACGCCTGTCTTGTCGCCTGAAAGTACAAGATTTCCGTATCCACCAGTACGCCGTCGTTATCCCATAATAGCGCTTTTTTTTGCATGGTTCGCCTTTGATGCCCGACACTATTTCAACCCTAAACCAGGAAGCAGTCGCTTCCCGAGACCCACTTCAAACTTCACTTAAAGTCTGAAGAGCCTTCTTTCACATATTCAAGGCTTTCTCTGCTTTTCCATGCCGCTCAGCTCCATATTTAATGCCTCAACCGATACGGCAATTTCCTTAATGGAAATGCCGATGGAAACCAGCATCAGCAGCATACTGATGCCGAAGATGATTTTCCCCAGCATATTCAAGCCGCCGAAAATGGCAAACATGCACAGGACGCATAAAAACAGGCTGGCCGCGGCGAATGCCTGCATATTCCGGATTAATACCACCCGTTTACGCAAACTGACAATCTGGCTCACAATGATGTCTTCGGGGTTGATTTTATACTGGGCGCTCAGCGTACGAATGCGGGCGCTTAAAGCCAGAAACCGGTTGGTAAAGGCCAATAACAGCAGGCAGGTTGCGGGAAACAGCAACGCCGGTGTTGTAAGGGTGATATCCATGTTACATTCCCGTTGTTGATCCGCCCCTGATTATCTATGAATAAGATCCCGGGGGCGGATGGGTTTTTCTAAAGTGGTCTGTTTTTTTTAACCCCTTCCGACTTTTAACGGTTAAAGGACTCAGGGCTTGACCCGTTTCCCCAGTATCGAAAGGCTGTATTCCGTTCCGTCCATCTCTGCAATATCCGGGAGCATGCCCCATTGTCTGAATCCAAATGATTTGAACAGTCTTAGACTCGGTTCATTGTGGGAGAAAATAAACCCGATCAGGGTTTTTATGTCAAGTCTTTGGGCTGTTTCAATGGAATTTTGCAGAAGTAGCCGACCCATTCCGCGGCCTTGGCACCGGGGAGAGACATAAATACTGATTTCAGCAGTATGGTCGTAAGCAGGGCGGCCGTAAAACGATTCAAAACTGACCCATGCGACGACCTCGCCATCTTCTTCATGTACGAATATGGGCCGTTTGTCGGGGGTATGTTTTTGAAACCAATCCGCTTTGGCGCCAATGGTTACCTTTTGCGTGTCAGCCGTAGACAGGCGCGTTGCAACGGCCGAGTTATATATGGCCACAATGTCAGGCAGGTCATCTGATTTGGCGTATCTCATTGTATTTGTTCTTATAGTGTAGAAGCGGCCCGGACGGCATTATACCCGTCCGGTCGATATTCGGGTTTTGGAAAGATAATGCCGGGAGGGCGCAAAAGTCAAGAATAGGTCAGGGAAAATTCCTGCTGCAGGGATGCGATCAGGGTCTTTACCGGAATAATTTCATTGACCCGGTAGGCATTGCTGCCGGCAAAGGCAAAACCGTTTTTCAGCTTTCCTTTTTTGGCGGCTGCAAGGGCCAGGGCGATGCAATAGGGGCTTTCAGCCTGGCGGCAGGTTTTGAGACACTTATAGGGGCAGTTGAAGGGATGTTTTTTGCCGTTCCCAACTTCATCTAGAAAGTGATTGCGGACAGCCCGACCGGGCATGCCCACCGGGCTATTGATGACGATCAAGTCTTCTTTTTTAGCGAGAAGCAGGGCCTGCTTAAAGCCGGGGGCGGCATCACATTCAACGGTAACTGCAAACCGGGTTCCCATCTGAACGCCGGATGCCCCCAGCTCTAAAATGTCGCGAATATCACGGCCGGTATAGATGCCGCCGGCCGCGATAACGGGAATAAAAGCCCCCTTTTCGGCAGCCAGCGATTTTGTTGCAGCGATCACTTCTTTCACCAGTTTTTCCAGGGTAAAGTCAGAGTCGTCCAACTGTTCCACCCTAAACCCCAGGTGACCGCCGGCTTTGGGACCTTCGACCACAAAGGCATCCGGCAGATAGTTATATTTGGCCAGCCATTTTTTACAGATCAATAGGGCCGCGCGGGCGGATGATACAATCGGAACGAGTTTGGTTCTGGCGCCATTTGTAATATAGGAGGGCAGATCCAGGGGAAGGCCGGCTCCTGAAAAAATGATGTCGACCGACTCTTCTATGGCGGCTTTGACAAGATCTGCATAATTGGTCAGGGCGACCATGATATTCACGCCGATGATCCCGCGGGTCAGGGAACGGGCTTTGCGAATTTCTCGCTTTAAGGCCCTGATATTGGCTTCAACCGGATTGCTGGCGACATCCGATTCATTGATACCGATCATGGCGGTGGCGATCACGCCGACGCCGCCCTCATTTGCCACGGCAGAAGCCAGACCGGCCATGGAAATGCCGACGCCCATGCCGCCCTGGATAATGGGGATGCGGCAGACCAGGTTATTCATTTGAAGGGTTGGGAAGTTCAAATTTGCTCTCCTTGTTGTAATCGAAACGCAGCATTACAGTCGTTTGCAGGTGTAGGAGGTTTCCTGTCTGCATCAGTTTAGCAATGACATAAGAACGAAAATGGAAAATGAGTATTTATAAGGAAAAGTTTTTGAAATTACAAAGAAAAAAATGGGCGATGACAAAAGTTTTACAATTCAGGAAGGCGGTGGTCGGCAGGTTTTTTATATTCGGAAGCGAAACCTCAAAAAAGGCCTGGAAGGTTGAAAATAATGAGAAAAAATGATCCTTCAACGAAAATAATGGATATGTTTGTTTCCGCATAGAAAATGAATCAGTTTTTTTCATAGTTCAAATATGAGGTTATTGCCGTGATCATGCCACGGGGAAACAACCTCGACGAAAAGGCCAGGATCTTGTTGACCAGCCCGGGTATGACAATCGTTTTACCTTTTTGCAAGCCGGAAAAACCGATCTCAGCCACTTTAGCCGGGGTCATCATGAAAGGGATTTTCTCCAGTTTTGAGCCTTTCATGCCGGCGCTGTCAAAAAAATCCGTCCGGGTCGGGCCGGGGCACAGGGCAGTTACGGTCACATCGGTCCCCTTTAATTCCGCGCTCAATCCTTCTGAAAACATAAGCACATACGCCTTTGAAGCATAGTACGCGCTCATGAACGGGCCGGCCTGAAATGCCGCTGTTGATGCAACATTGAGAATGCCGCCGGAACCCATTTTAACCATGTCTGCGCCGAACAGCTTGCAGAGAATGGTCAGGGAAGCAATGTTGAGCTGGATCAAATCCATGTGTTTTGCTGCGCTTAAATCAACCAAACGGCCGTTGATGCCAACACCCGCGTTGTTTACCAGCACGTCGATTTGGATGCCGCCGTCAGTGGTTTCATTATAGAGCGCTTGGGGTGCGGGGTACTTACACAGGTCTTTTGCAATGACCTTAACCTGAATGTCATATAAACGGCTTAATTCTCCGGCGACAGCGTCGAGTTTCTCCCTGTTTCTGGAAACGATGACAAGATTGTAATGGTTTTTTGCAAAAACCTTGCTTAATTCATATCCGATGCCGGATGTTGCGCCTGTGATCAATGCGGTTTTGCTCATACGTTAAACCCCTTTCCGAACCCAACTGACGATGGTTTTGTCTGGACTGACGGGTTTCATTATTCCTCCGGCAGGGTTATTTTTCCTGTTTGTGCAGTTCGATTAAAGCGGCAGGTGCCATATCAGGCCGATGCAATTCGACTGCCAAATTCAATACATTCCTTGACGGCATCCTCATTTGGGTTCCATAGCGCTTTAATTCCCTGGTCGATGATTTCAAAACCGGAATCTTCCAGTAACTTTGTAATATTTTTTATGGATTCTCCGCTCCATCCATATGAACCGAAGGCCGCCGCCTTTTTATTCTTAAATCCCAGCCCTTTGAGTTCTTCCATCAAACCGGCGACAGAAGTTAATATCCCTTTGTTTATGGTAGGGGAGCCGACTAAAATCAATCTGGATTTAAAAACTTCGGTAATGATGTCGTTTTTATCCGTTCGGGCAGCATTGAACAGTTTTATATTGACCGTACCGTCGGCTTTTTTTATTCCTTGGCTGATGGATTCCGCCATCTTGCGCGTTCCACCCCACATGGTGTCATATATAATGGTAATTTGGTCTTCCTGGTATGCTTCCGACCACTCGATATACTTCTTGATTATTTGGGTGGGATCTTTTCGCCAGATCACGCCATGACTCGTGGCAATCATATCAATGGGAATTTTAAGTTCTAGAACCTCATCGATTTTTTTCCGAACCAGGGCGCTGAAAGGTGTTAAAATATTCGCGTAATATTTTATACATTCACTAAACAGCTCATCCTGGTCCACCATATCGTTGAATAAGTACTCGCTGGCATAATGCTGGCCGAAAGCATCATTGCTGAACAGGATGTTGTCCTTTGTCAGATAGCAGGCCATGCTGTCCGGCCAATGGAGCATCTTCATCTCGACAAAAATCAGCTTCTTTTCATTCCCCATATCAAGACTATCGCCGGTTTTTACGGAAATGAAATTCCAATCCTTATGATAATGGCCTTTGATGGACTTGATGCCGGTCGAGGTGCAATATATCGGGGTCTCAGGGATATGTTCCATTATTTCCGGCAGTGCGCCGCTATGATCTATTTCCGCATGGTTGGCGACGATGCAGTCTATGTCGCTTAACTCGATCGACTCCCGCAATTTTTGAACAAACTCTTTTGCAAACGGCAGCCATACCGTATCGATAAGCACCTTTTTCTCTTCTTTTATCAGATACGAATTATACGTCGAGCCTCGATGAGTTGAATATTCATTGCCATGAAATTTTCTTAATTCCCAATCAATTTTTCCAACCCACTGGACATTGTTTTTCAGCTTCATATTTTCCTCCTTATATAATTTATGCGGCGCAATGAAATACGTTCGGAGTGAAAAAAGTGCGTCTGACTATTCTTTTAGGATCAAGTTCATTAACTTTCGATGATGGTTGGTTCATATAATCTTTTAATCTTCTTGGTCAGACGCTCGATTAGCGGTGCGTTTTTGCATGCGTCTGTGGTGGGGTGTAACCTGAGAACGCGCCTTTCCGCCTGAAACAATCCAACGAAGAATCTTAACCCAAAGCGACCATGCCTGGATTTTCGGGGTCAGTCCGAGGGATACCTGGGCGGTCGTAAGGGAGTCCTCAATCAAAGCGTCATGCATGGGCCGATAAACCAAAGGCCATGACACCATCGCCGGCCCATAAGTATTCATTTTCAACGTATGCCCCAGGACAACCTTTTGTTTAAGGCCGCTCACGATTTCGTAGCCATGAAAACCATCAAAGCCTTTCGGACCGGTGAAGCGAAATTTTATGGATTGGCCTGGTGTGTAATTCTCGACAAAGTACCTTATCGGGCCATGCCCGCCGGTTGCGCCGAGATCCAGTGGACGGTCAAATTTCATCCGGGGCCACAAATGATTGGGCCATAAGGCGTCACCTGCTGAAGCAAGTGAATCAATGAGCGCGCCGACCTGCCCGGGGGTGGCATCAATTTCGCACTCGTGAATGTTGAGAACTTTCATTTATTTTATGCTGATTATTTAAAGTCTGGATATAACTTTTCGTAGCAGTCAGGACAGATGCCATGAGTGAAATCTGCTGAAGAACGATCACGCACATAGATTTCAACTTGCTGCCAAAAACCTTTATCGTCGCGCACTTTTTTACAACTGCTGCAGATAGGTATTAATCCGCTCAGCGTTTTAACCTCTTTCAATGCACGCTCGAGATTTTGTTTCTCCTCATGCAACCTTGCATGTTTTTCAATTAAAAGGCGTCCGTATTTTTCACGGGAGGCTTCCAATCCGTAGGCCATCAGCGCAACCAGCAGCAAGGAGGTGAGGAAGCGTAAACTGATTTCAATCCTGTAAGCGTAAACGTCGAACCCGAATGGATTGATCAGCAAAATGCATAAAAGGATGAAAAAGATGGCAGAGGTTACGCCGCCTTCCTTTTTCCCTAAAAAAACACATACACCAGGGGAAAAGAAAAAAGCCAGTAAATCGCCGTTCCATGCCCCGAGCCAATTGATACATTATAGAGAAACATAACGCTCAGCAGGACCATTCCCAACCGATATACCAGTATATCTGCCTCCCATTTTTTTATGCAAATGAATCCGGAAACAAAGACCGCAGCCATCAGGATATTGATTAATACTTCTAATGCATCACCTTCAAGAATATCGACGATGGTAAAGCCAAGGATGACAGGCAGGGAGAAGCCGATACATAAAAAAACAAACTGTCGCTTCCTTGTTTTTTCCGCAGTACGGGGTCGCAGTACGGGGTCGGACCACGCAGTACGGGGTCGGACCACGGTAACTTACTATAATACCAGCGAAAGAATCCTAAAATAGGCCCTAAAACCGTCTAAAACGATGCTTTTTAACCCCAAAAAGGACCGTTTAAGCTAAACAGTATTTTGTTAAAAATCCTTAGAACAGCAATTTTGTACCCAAAAACGTATGTTTAAGTTAAAAAACAGCCATTTTTTAGAACTCTTTTTATAAAATATCAACTACTTATCGTGGTCCGACCCCAGAGGGGCAGAGGGAAATGGAAAGCCAAGTTCCGTGATGAAATCAAAAAGACAGATTTTCCAAGCTCCATTCCCGCCGAAGTCTGGAAAATCGACTGGAATGTCAACTGCCAGCCCGTGGGCAGCAGCTCGCACAGCGTCCGGTATCTGGCCCCCTATGTGTTTAAGGTCGCCATCTCAAACAGCCGCATCGTCAAAGTCAAAGACCGTAAGGTCTCCTTTACATATAAAAAATCGCACAGCAACCGCCGACGCATCATGACCCTTGATGTCATGGAATTTCTACGACGCTTTTTACAGCACGCTTTGCCAACCGGCTTTATGAAGGTGCGCTACTACGGGTTTTTAAACCCGGCCGCGTCTGTCCCGCTCGATAGGATCCGTTCGCTCATAGAGCTGGCTTACGGGTTTGAAATCACCTGCTGCCAACCAACCCTTGCTCTCGACCCGCCGCCGACATGCCCTCATTGCGGCGGAAAGCTCACATACCTCTATTCGGTGCTGCCCTTTATGATGGTTCCGGCAAGGCCCGGCTAAAAGGAGGATTTAAGACTGCTCTATTTTCATTACTCCGCTGTCCGACAACCCGGAGGCACAGGATAGCTGCGATCTGTGGTGGCCAAAACGGTGGAATGTCCGGCTCTACTTGTCAAAGAACGAGCAGTTTTTAGCTGATTCTGAAAAATAGACGCTTCGATATTACCGGACAGCTCCGATTTTGACCGGCGGCACCATACTCCGGCAAATCACCCCCAATACATCCCGAAGCATTACCCCTAATAAATAGTGCGCCCTGTCCGGGCTTCTTGAACAATAGATTGAAAACGACCCTACAGGTCGTGTCAATCCTTAAAGGTTAGATTTCGCCTTTGTAAACATCCCTACGATTGCCGATTCTAAGGATAAGGATATCAAGACCCAGCAGGGCATAAATCACCCTATAGTCACCGACGCGGTACTTGCGAAGACCGGCAAACTGACCCTTGAGCATAGGATTGGATTCAGGCTGCTTAATCAGTTCCTTCTCAATTAGGTAAAGGATGCGTTTCGCCTCGGGCTTCGATAGCTTTTTGAGGTCGCGGTGGACCGACTTCTTGTAGACGATATTATAGGCCAAGGGACTTCCTCATCTCTTTAGCTGAAATAATCTCATCCCCCTTGTCGTGGAGTCGGTCCAGGGCGATCTGGAGATCTGCGAAATCTTCGATATAAAACTCCAGGGCTTTCTGAATGATGAAAGAGCGAGGCCTTTCGGTCTCTTTGGCTATGCTATCGAGTTGGCTGGCAAGATTCTTGGGTAGCCGTACTGATATTGCTGTATTCATAATGCATCTCCTGTCATTTTTGTATTACAATATATGCAGGAATGCCTGTTTTGTCAAGCAAATTATCGAAAGCAAATTTTCGAAAGCTAACGCCAAGTTTGAGCAGCGCCGACTATCAAGCAAAAATATTGTTAAACCGAAGGAATGAAGAATAACCAACTGCTTTCCAAAACCGCACGGTATTAGTCGTCTGACTCAAAGCTTTTGTTATGACCGCCTTCAACGTAGTTGATCCAAGCTTCAATTTTTTCAACTATATCGTAAACTTTTATAGGATCAAGATTGTAATAGGGCTAAGGCGTCATCATGTGCATTTAAATTCCCTTCACACGGCCATCAAAACCGCAGTGCAACTTGCCCGCATCCACAAGCCCGTCAGTAGCCATACGTTCCGCCACAGCTTTGCCACCCATCTGTTGCAGGACGGATATGACATTCGCACCATTCAGGAACTGCTGGGTCACAAAGATGTAAGTACGACCATGATCTATACGCATGTCTTGAACAAGGGGGGCAGGGCGGTGTGCAGTCCGCTGGACAGGCACAAACCGACCGCATAGGAACCAGGATTTTCCAGAAATTGGTTTTACGGATGGATCATTTTTGGGGTGCGCTACGGTCGAATGCCGCCACGCTTTGATTTTTCCCTGCAATGTGTCTTTCAGAGAAGAGACAAGCATCAGCTGCCATGTAAATTTCGATATTTTCATTTTTCCCAAAAAAAGAATTGACATCCAGTCTGAAGTAAGGTTTATGTTACCGGTAACATAAATCATCTTTTCAACCGGTCCAAATCTCCATCGAGGCTGCCGAATGCCCAAAAACAGCATGACCATCCGGGACATCGCGCGCATGGCAAAGGTGTCGCACACCACCGTTTCCCGTGCGCTGAATAACGATCCCAGGGTTCAGGACAAGACTAAAAAGCGCATATTGGGCCTTGTCAAAAAACTGGGGTTTAAACCGGATGCCCGGGCGCGCAACCTGGCCCTGAAAAAATCCAAGATCATCGGGCTGGTGGTGACCGATATTCGCAATCCCTTCTACGGCGACCTGGCCAGGGGGATTGAAGATAAAGCGCATCAGGTCGGATATAATGTCATATTCTGCAGCACCGATCACAAACCCGAAAGGATGGATTCCTATGTCGATCTCATGCTCGATGTGGGTGTGGACGGATTCATCTTTGCCTCTTCCCGCCTGCACGAGCCCGCAGTGGAAAAACTGATTGAAAAACGGTTTCCTCTGGTGCTGGTCAACCGAAAACTCAAGAGCGAAAACTACAGTTACGTGGTTCTGGATAATTTCAAGGGCGCCTATGATATTACCAAGCATCTCATTGACCTCGGTTACAAGAAAATTGCGATTATCGACGGGCCCTCCAATGTATTCACCGGCCTGGAGCGGTTAAAGGGATATCAGCGGGCCTTGAAGGATCATGCCATCGACATCCGGCCCGATTACATATTCCAGGGCAATTTTGCCCGGGCAACCGGTTATGAAGGCGCCAAAAAGCTGCTGCTGATGGCCGAAAAGCCCGAAGCCATTTTCAGCGGTAGCGATTATATCGCCATGGGCGTTTTCGACGCGACCGAAGAACTGGGTTTGAAAATACCGGATGACCTTGCCCTGGTGGGGTTTGACGATACGGAGTTTGCGTCGAATCAGCGGATCCGCCTGACAACGGTCAGTCAGCGCGAATATACCATGGGGGGATTGGGCGTCCAGATCCTGATCGACTATATCGAAAACAAGGAAGGGGATTATATCCATAAAGTTGTGCTGGAATCGAAGCTGGTGATCCGGGAATCCTGCGGCTGCAAGCTGCGCGGCAGAGCGGCCCGGACTGCAGCCGTAAACATTTAAAATGATTCACCACAGAGGCGCAAAGGGCGCAGAGAGGTGAATCAATAAGTTATTTATAATTAGGGGCAATTAAGAAAAACTTTCAATCTAAACTTGGAGACCTTTGATAAATGCACAATTTTGTTCAAGATCAAGGAAGGCGATCATTTTAACCACAGGATTACACGGAGTATTTCGAGGATTAAAATTTGAGCCTGACGCGGAGATTGGGCAAAAGGGGGCGTTTTGCAAAGGTCTCCCCAGAACAAGGAGGAATTTTAAATGCGATTCGATCTGGTTATCAAGAACGGCAAAATCGTATCATCACAGGGAACCTATGAAGGCGACGACATTGCGGTAAAGGACGGCAAGACTGCGGCGATTGGCCGCAGCGGAAGTTTTTCCGATGCCAAGAAGACCATTGATGCAACCGGTAAATATGTTCTGCCGGGAATCATCGACGCCCACGTTCATTTCAGGGAACCGGGGTATGAATACAAGGAAGATTTCGGAACCGGTTCGACGGCTGCTGCCTGCGGCGGCGTCACGACGGTTCTCGACATGCCCAACAATTTGCCGTTTTGTTCGACACCCGAAGCACTCAAGGAAAAACTCAAAATGATAAAACCCAAAGCGTATGTGGATTACGGTTTGGTGGTCGCCGTTGTGGGGGAGACGGTGGAGATGATTCCTGCGCTGGCCAAGGGCGGCGCAAATGTTTTTAAAATTTTTATGGGCTCTACTGTCGGCGGGGTTCCGGCGCCGGACGACGGGGGCATGCTCCGGGCGTTTGAACTGGTCCGGGAGACGGGACTGCGCATCGGGGTTCATGCCGAAAACAACCCCATCATGGATTACATGACCGCCAAACTGAAAGCCGCCGGCCGGACCGATCCCCTGGCCCATGTTGAGGCGCGGCCGGCCGTTGCCGAGGCCGAAGCCATCCAGCGGGCCATTCTGTTCGCCCGGGTGGCGGGGTGCAAACTGCATATCTACCATCTCAGCTCAATGGAAGGGGTGGAGATGATCCGGGAGGCCCAGGACCGGGGGATCGATGTTTCGGCGGAAACCGGCCCGCATTATCTGATGCTGGATGAAAACTATATGAAAAAGGTGGGCGGCGTTTTGAAAATGAATCCGCCGATCCGCTCCCGGGAACATGGCGAGGCCTTGTGGGATGCCATTCTGGACGGAACCGTGGAGGTGATCGATACGGATCATTCGCCCCACAGCAAGGAGGAAAAGTTCAACGATAATATCTGGAAAGTCACCCCCGGTTTTGTGGGGGTTGAAACCAAGGTGCCCCTCATGTTGACCCAGGTCAATGCCGGCATGCTTTCCCTGAACCAATACGTGAAACTGGTTACTGAAAATCCAGCCAGGCTGTTTAACCTGTATCCCCAGAAAGGGACCATTGCCGTGGGATCGGACGGGGACTTCACGATTATCGATATGGACAAGGAAGGGGTTATCGACAGCAAAAAGCTCCACAGCCGCAACACCGTCACGCCGTTTGACGGCTGGAAGGTAAAGGGGATGCCGGTATACGCAGTGGTGCGGGGCAACATCGTGATGAAAGACGGTGAAATCGTGGGCAAGCCCAAGGGGAAGCATATCAAAGCAATAGTGTGATGGAGCAGGAGACAGGAAAAAAAGTAGGCAGTAAGCGGTAGGCAGCAGGAAAGGGCAGGTAAAGACAGAAGGTAAGTTGTCTGTGGTCCGTAGTCCGTGGATAGAACTTCAACGGTCAAGGAAAATAACGGAGGAGCATATCCTTCACCTGAACCATCAGCCAATCACCGGGTTAAGGGGTAATGTTACCCTTCACAAAAATCGTGATTTGAAATAGGAATGGAGGAATCGATGATCGAAAAAATGTTATACTGCGACGGCAGTCATGGGGAAATAGGAAGGAAACAGGGGGAGCTCCTCAGCGCTGAAATTAGACACAACCTGGCTGCTTTCTGGAAGGAATTAAAAAAACAGGGCCGGCAGAAAAAGGCGATACTCCGGAATGCCCTGGGGCACGAAAAGATATGGCGGGCATCCCGCCTGGAGGAAATCGAAGGAATGGCCCGGGGGGTGAAACTGCCCTATCCGGAGCTGCTGGCCTACAATGTGTTTCATGACGTGGTGTTCCCGGAAGGGTGCACGGTGATGATGGCCGTCGGCAAAACCGGCGCCAACGGCAGCACGGTTTTTTTCAAGCAAAGCGACAAGGTCGGTTCTGAAAAGTATGTCGGGCCCCTGGCCTACCTGAACAAGGAGATCAATATCGCCATCGCCACCGAACCCAAAGGGGCCAACAAAACCATCGGCGTCACTGCCGCCGGCCAGACCGCCCTGAAAATGGGAATGAACGACAAAGGCGTTGCCGCCGGCTGCAACATTTCCCGGACCAAAGAGTTGACCCAGAGGGGAACGGAAAAGGACGCCACGCAGTTAAAGGCGCTGGACAGGGGGGCGATGATGCGGGACGGTCTGGAGGCCGGCAACAACGCCGTCGAGGCCGCCCAGACCATATTGCCGGGACTTCTGGCAAGCCCCATGAGCACGCCGGGAAACATCGAATTCGCCGATGCCAAGGAAGCCGTCATTATTGAAGGGTCCTACGCTGAAATGGCAACCGAAATCGTCCGGGATGCGGTGGCGGCCCGGTCCAACCGCTTTGTCATTCTCAAGGCGCTTGCCCGGGATGACGATCTTTCCAGCATCTGCCGGTATTTGCGCTGTCTGGAGCTGCTCCATGCCAACAAGGGGAAGGTCACCCTGGAAAAAATGATCGAGTTTTCCCAGGACCATGCCAACGGGCCCGGACCGAATTCGATTTGCCGTCACGGAAACCACTTTTCGGAAGAGACATCCCTGTCTTCCATGGTGATGGAGATCAACGCAACGGATCCGCTGAAATCCCGAATCGCCATCGCCCTGGGTAAACCCTGCCATTCGTGGTCGTCAAAAGACGGGCACCTGATTGCGGACATGACGCTGAAGTCGAAAGACATTCCCGAAGAACTTCGCACGGGCGAGGCCTGGAAGAAATATTATACGGAAGAACCCAAACGTTAGGGGGACACATGCTTAGAAAATTGAAGGAGTTTGAATACTTCGAACCTTCCAATTTATCTGAAGCGGTTTCGTTACTGGACAAGTACGGCGACGAGGCAAAGGTCCTTGCCGGCGGAACGGACCTGTTGGTGTGGATGAAAGAAGGCGCCCGCAGTCCGACATATATGATCAACATCAAGCATATCCCCGGCGTCCGGCACATCCACTTCAACGAGGCCGAAGGGCTCAGGATCGGCGCCCTGACAACCGTGAGGGAGATCGAGACCGCGGACATCATCAAGGAAAAATTTGCCGGCCTCCATCAGGCGGCAAAAGCGCTTGCATCCATCCAGGTCCGCAACCTGGCCACCATCGGCGGCAATCTGTCCACGGCGTCGCCGGCAGCCGAACTGGCGCCCCCGCTGCTGGCACTGGGGGCCAGGGTCAAGCTGAGGGGCCTGAGGGGGGAGCGGGTCCTGCCCCTGGAGGAATTTTTCCAGGGGCCGGGGTCAACCGTCATTGACCGGGAAATCCTGACGGAAGTCGTGGTTCCCCCTCCGGCGCCCAAAAGTTTCAGCCTGTATAAAAGCATCAGCCGCCGCAATGCAGTGGATCTTGCCATCGTCGGGGTTGCGGTGGCCGGCCGGATCGACGGCAAGGCCGGGGAATGGAAAAAGGTTAAAATCGCCCTGGGAGCGGTGGCGCCGACGCCCATGCGGGCGCTGATGGCTGAAAAGGTCCTGGCGGGGAAAAAGGTCGATGCCGGCGCCATCGCCGAGGCCGCCCGGACCGCGTCGGAAGAAGCCCGCCCCATCTCGGATCTGCGGGCTTCGGCCTGGTATCGCAAGGAGATGGTTATGGTTCTGGTTCGGCGGTCTTTGGAAGAAGTTTCAAAAAATTAGGTATTATGAAGGCTTAAGCATGGCACTTGGCCGCCATGATAATCCGCTTCTGCGCGTGTGAAACTCATGCATAAGCGTGCGTAGTGCGGAACCGGATCGAGCCTGCAGCGGGCTTTCCAGCACGAATCGAATGATGTTGGATTCAGAAACGATCTCAATGCGGTTCCATCCAACGCACGCTAATGCGCTCAGACAGTCACACGCTCCGAATCGGATCACCATGGCGACCGCGTTGGAGTTAACTTGTCCTTTGTAGATAACCGGGCTTCAAAAAAGGGACGATAGAGGAGTGGCTATGATTTCAATCGAGTTAAAGGTGAACGGAGAAATCCACGCGGTTTCAGTCAAGCCCAACGAAACCCTGCTGGATGTGTTAAGGGATAAGATCGGTCTGACCGGAACCAAAAAAGGGTGTGACACCGGCCAGTGCGGCGCCTGTACGGTTTTGCTCGACGGCAAACCGGTTACGTCCTGCCTGATGCTGGCAATAGACGTAAAAAAGAGCGAAATCCTGACCATTGAAGGGCTGGCGGATAACGGCTCGCTGCATTCCCTGCAGGAGGCGTTTGTCAACGAAGGCGCCGTTCAATGCGGTTATTGCACCCCGGGGATGATCCTTTCCGCCAAAGCGCTTCTGGATCAGAATCCCCACCCCAGCGAGGGGGAAATCAAGGAGGCGATTTCCGGAAATTTATGCCGCTGCACCGGGTATGTAAAAATCATCCAGGCGGTTTCAAGCGCCGCAGCTAAAGGTTCAGCTAAATGAAGCAATTATCCGTCGGGCAGTCGATTCCCCGAATCGATGCGGTTGAAAAGGTTACCGGCAGCGCTGTTTTCGGTGACGATATGGATTTCAGCAGGGGGCTTTACGGCAAGGCCCTGCGGAGCCCGTTTGCCCACGCCGAAATCGTCGCTGTCGATATCCGTGAAGCCCTGCTCCTGCCGGGCGTAAAAGCCATTGTGACGGGTAAAGACATCCAGGCCCTGGGGGGCGAGGCCCTGAAGGATTATCCCTTTCTGGCAGTGGAAAAGGTGCGCTACGCCGGCGAACCGGTGGCAGTGGTGGCGGCGATAAGAGTGGAAATCGCTGAAAAGGCGCTTGACCTGATACGGGTTGAATACCGGGAGCTGCCGGTTGTGGTGGATCCTGAAAAAGCCATGGCGCCAAAATCGCCCCTGGTGCATGAACGTTTAGGGGACTATCATCATCTACCCGTGATTCAACCGATAGCAGGGACCAATATCTGCCACCATGTAAGTTTTATCAAAGGCGACATTGGACAGGGGTTTGCCGAAAGCGATGCCATCTTTAGAGACACCTTCACCACCCAGATGGTCCAGCACGGCGCCATCGAACCCCATATGGCCATTGCCCGGGTCGATGCCTCCGGCAGCATCACCATATGGGTGACCAATGACGGACCGCACCGGCTGCGCAAAGATCTGGCCGAAGCGCTGGGCCTTCCGTTGAAAAAAATCCGGGTGATCTCTCCCCCTTATATGGGAGGCGGGTTTGGCGCAAAGGGCGGGTTGAAGGTCGAGACCCTCTGCATTGCCCTAGCCCTGAAAACCAAAGGACGTCCGGTCAAGATGGTGTTGACCCGGGAAGAGGTGTTTACGTCGTCGCTGGTGCGGCATCCCAGCGTCATTAAAATGAAAACCGGCGTTAAAAAAGACGGCCGGATTCTGGCGCGGGAAGTGGATCTCATTTACGATACCGGCGCCTATTCCGAAAAAGGGCCGACGGTCTGCCAGCAGGCCAGCACTGCTGCGGCCGGACCTTATAACATTCCCCACGTCAAAGTGACCGGCTATTGCGTCTATACCAACAGGCCCATTGCCGGCGCATTTCGGGGATACGGCCATACCCAGGCAGCCTGGGCCCATGAATCCCAGATGGACATCATCGCCGCGGAACTGGGTATTAACCCGGTGGAAATCCGCCTGAAGAACGCCGTCCGCGAGGGCGATATATCCCCCACCGGCCAGCAGATCCTTAACAGCGTCGGCCTGACCGAATGCATTGAAAAAGCCACAGCGGACGTCCGCTGGGAAGAACCCGGAAAAAAGTTTCACGGCAAAGGGTTTGCCTGCGGATACAAGAACACCAAAACTCCGTCCGGGTCATCCGCCATTGTCAAGGTCAGCCAGGACGGCAGCGTTGAGCTGCTCACCAGCACCGTTGAAATCGGCCAGGGAGCCAAAACCATCCTGGCCCAGATGGTGGCCGAGGAGATAGGGGTTCCGGTGGCGGCGATTACCGTCTCCACTCCGGACACAGACATCACCCCCTATGACGCGTCCACCACCTCCAGCAGAAGCACCTTTCATATGGGTAATGCCGTTAAAAACGCGGCCAGAGACGTCCGGGACCAGATATTTCAAATTGCCGCCCAGGTACTGGGAGAGCAGCCAACGGCGCTAGGCATTGAAACGGGGTGTGTGTTTGTGCTCAAGAACAAAACAAATCGGATGTCATATGCTGATGTGCTTAAAAACCAATGCCGGGCCGGGATCGATATCATCGGCCGGGGGTCGTATCATCCCGACGACGAAGGCGTCTGCGCCGGGCCCTGGTCGTCCCCCAGTATTTTCTGGATGTACGGCGCCCATTATGTCGAGGTCGAGGTGGATATTGAAACCGGACAGGTGCGCGTGACAAAGATTGTCGGCGCCCACGACGTGGGCAAGGCCATCAATCCCAACGCCTGTGAAGGGCAGATCGAAGGCGGGATCATCCAGGGACTGGGGCCCACTCTGATGGAAGAAATGCTCATCGGCGCAAAGGGCGAAGTCCGCAATCCGAACTTTCTGGACTATAAGCTGCCGACGGCCATGGATATTCCGGAGATAATTCCGATCATCGTTGAAGTGCCCTGCAGCGAGGGTCCCTGGGGCGCCAAGGGCCTGGGCGAGATGACCACCGTGCCCATTGCGCCGGCCATTGCCAATGCCATTTATGACGCCGTTGGGGTACGGATCAAGGATCTGCCCATTACGCCGGAAAAGCTGCTGAAGGCGATGAAGGAAGGGGTCAGTGATCAGGGGCCAGGGGTCGAAAAGAAAGACTGATTCTGCTTAGCCTTCCGGGTTACGTCGAACAAGAGATAGAAGGTATGTTGTCCGTGGTCCGTAGTCCGTGGCGGGAACTTCAACGGACAACAAACAACCAACAACGGACATTTTGGTTATGTCATCCAAAATGTAAACCCTTAAATCGTAAATGATTTAAAATAATTACGAAAGGGCATACCATGTACGTGGACCTGAGAGAGTGGCTGGAGCAGGTGGAGAGTATCGGCGAACTGAAACGGATCAGCGGGGCCCACTGGGACCGGGAAATGGGGCCGCTGACCCAGCTCATGCATGAAAAGTACAAGACCCGCACGCCGGCGCTCCTGTTTGACGAAATTCCGGATTATCCCAAAGGCTTTCGGACGCTGTACGGCCATTTCAGCACCCCCAACCGGGTGGCGTTGACCCTGGGCCTGCCGTTGAACCAAAACCGGATTGACATGGTCCGGGCCTATCAGGAAAAAATCAACAGTCTCCAGCCCATCCCTCCTAAATTCGTTAAGGACGGGCCGGTCCTTGAAAATATACAGACGGGGGAAGATGTCAATGTCTTGCAGTTTCCCAGCCCGCGGCACCATGAACGGGACAAGGCCCGTTATATCGGGACAGCCTGTGCGGTGATTACCCGGGACCCTGACAGGGAATGGTACAACCTGGGGACGTATCGTTCAACGGTATATGATGAAAAAACCGTCGGCCTGCAGATTACCGGCGGAAAGCATGGCCGCATCCATCGTGACAAGTACTTTTCCCAGGACAAACCCATGAAGGTGGCCATCATGGTGGGGCAGGACCCGCTGTTTTACATGCTGGGGGCGTCGCCGGTGCCGGAGAATATCTCTGAACTGGATTTTGCCGGCGGTGTACGCGGAAAAGCGGTTGAGGTGGTCCGGGGCCCGTACACCGGGTTTCCCATACCGGCGTCGGCTGAAATTGTGATCGAGGGGGATACATTCCCCGGGGATAAAAAAGAGGAAGGCCCCTTTGGTGAATGGACCGGTTATTACTGCAGCCAGGCTAAAAGGCGGCCCTATGTCCGGGTTAAATCCATTATGTATCGCAACGACCCCATACTATGCTGCGCGCCCCAGCATAAACCCATTGACGAAACCGTCCTGCTTAAATCCTTTACCGGAAGCGCCGCGATCTGGGAGAACCTGAACAGGTGCGACATCCCGGAGGTCAGGGGCGTCTGGCAGCATGAGGCCGGCATGGGCGTCCGGTTTCTGGTGATTTCCATAAAGCAGCGCTATCACGGGCACGCCCGTCAGGTTCTGCACGTGGCCTCATCCGCCATTCAGGCGGCCGCCTACAACGGGAAATGGGTGGTGGTGGTGGATGAAGATATTGATCCGTCCGACATCGATCAGGTCCTCTGGGCCATGACCACCCGGGTGGATGCAGTTGAAGACATCGACATCATCAGGAAGGCCTGGTCTTCCGGAAGAGACCCCCTGGTCCTGCCGGAATTCGGCAACTACAATAACCGGATACTGGTGGATGCCTGCCGGCCTTATCACCGCGTCCTGCGGGGGGATTTCCCGCCGGTGGTGGGCGTCAGCGAGGAGTTGAAAGGGAAATTGACGGAAAAGTTCAAAGAGCTTTTTTGAGAAATTCAGCCTTAAGCATCGGGAGTCATAACTTGAAACATGGCCTGCCAGTTGATTTTTTTAAAAATCCCCCTTTGATAAAGAAGGGCTTGGAGGCTGTCCGACAATCTTTAATTCCTCTCCCCCTTGTGGGGAGAGGTTAGGTGAGGGGGGGAATTCAGTTAGTTACACCCTCACCCCGACCCTCTCCCAAGATGGGAGAGGGAGTTACCAGACAGTCTCTTGGGGGGTAAAAATGCGAAGAGATGAAAGTTGTCACACAAATTAAAAATCTTCGGGGGTATATAAATGGTCGAATACAAATCCATCGGCAAACCGCTGATTAAGATAGACGCAATCGATAAGGTCACGGGCCAGGCCCAGTTTGTCAATGATTTGCGCTTTCCCGGTATGCTCTACGGCAAGGTGAAACGCAGCACCGTGGCCCATGCCAGAATACTCGCTGTGGATACGTCCCTGGCCGAAAAAGTTCCGGAGGTCAGGGCTGTGGTAACCGGCAAAGCGTTTGCCGAACGTTTTTCCAATCCCCTCTGCGGCAACCCCATGAAAGATCAGCCCTTTCTGGCTGTGGACCGCATTCGTTTTGCCGGCGAAGCCATTGCCGGCGTTGTGGCGACCTCTGAGGAAGCGGCGGAAGCGGCCATCGACCTGCTCGTTGTAGAACTCGAAGAACTCCCGCCGGTTTTGTCCCTTGACGATGCGCTCAAGGCCGATGCGCCCGTCATCCATGAAAACCTCATGGACTACAAACGCTCCGCCAATATGAATCCCCTGGCCGGGTCTAATATCTGCGACCGGACGGTTATCGAAGCCGGGGATATTGAAAAGGGTTTTAGGGAAGCCGACCATATTTTTGAAGACACCTTTACGACCCAGATCATCCAGCACACCGCCATGGAGCCGCGTGCCGCCATTTCGCAGTTTCACCATAACGGCGGCGTCACTATCTGGACGTCCGATCAGGCGCCCTACGGCGCCCGCAGCAATGTGGCCGAAGCATTGAATATCCCGCCCAGCAAGGTCCGAATTGTCGTTCCGCCGTATGTGGGCGGCGGGTTCGGCACCAAAATCAGAATGACCGGCCTGATCGCCGGCCTGCCCCTGGCATGGAAGGCCAATTACCGGCCGGTCAAGTTTTTATTGACCCGGCAGGAAGAGTTTACCTCCACCACGACCCGGCATGCCGCCCGGATTACCTTAAAGACCGGTGTGAAAAAGGACGGAACGATAATCGCCCGCCATGCAATTTTAATTTATGAAAACGGCGCCTACTGCGACCGGGGGGCCACGGTTCTGGGAAAAGGCCGCTACGCGGTCATCGGTCCCTACAAAATCCCCCACGTAAAGGTGGAGGGACAGCTCATCTATACCAATAAACCGCCGGGGGGCGCCTTCAGGGGATATGGGATTCCCCAGGTCTGCTGGGCGCATGATTCTCAAATGGACATCATTGCCCGGAAGCTGGGAATGGATCCGGTTGAAATCCGGCTGAAGAACATCGTGGATGAAGGCTATGTGTCCGGAACTGAAAAGACGGCCCACCATGCCGTGGGCCTGGGAGAATGCCTCCATCAGGTACGGACGCATATGAAAAAAAGCAAAACCGAGGCGACGGTTCGTGGAAACCTGAAGACCGGATCCGGCATTGCCTGCGGGTATAAAATTTCACGGACGCCATCAGGTGCGGACGCGTTTGTAAAATTAAGTCCGGACGGCGGCGCCGATATCCTGGTAAGCTCCACTGAAATGGGGCAGGGCATCAACACCGTCCTTTGTCAGATTGTGGCCGAAGAGTTGAGTATCGACATCCGGAACATGCGGGTCATGCCGCCGGACACTTACACCACCCCGATGTTTCCGGCCAGCACTTCCAGCCGGACGACCTTTTTTATGGGTAATGCCGTTAAAGAAGCTGCCCGGGACATCAGAAACCAGCTATTCTCCCTGGCCGAACGTATTTTTAAAACAGACCGCAGCCATCTGATCCTGGAAAACGGCACAATTTCCGACACGACCCATCCCCAAAGCCGGATGTCCTTGAAAGATTTTATCCAGATGACCTATGCCGGCGGCGCCAATATCATGGGGAGAGGGAATTATTGCCATTACTGGCCGGGCAAAGTCCCCGAACATGTTAAACTCGAAGTCGAGCCGTCGCTCTGCTGGCAGTATGCCGCTCACGGGGTTCAGGTTGTCGTTGATACGGATACCGGCAAGGTCAGCGTGAAGAAGGTTTTCGCGGCCCATGATGTCGGCCGGGCGCTCAACCCGTCAAACTGCTTGGGGCAGATCCAGGGTGGTTTTATACAGGCCATGGGGGGCTGTATGATCGAAGAAATGCGCTTTGGCGCAAAGGGTCGACTCCTGAATCCCTCTTTTTCAGACTACAAGATATTGGGAAGTCTGGACATCCCCGAGATCCAGGCCATACTGGTGGAAGAACCCC
The DNA here is from genome assembly GCA_029211065.1 of Desulfobacterales bacterium. Classification (NCBI taxonomy): domain Bacteria; kingdom Pseudomonadati; phylum Thermodesulfobacteriota; class Desulfobacteria; order Desulfobacterales; species Desulfobacterales bacterium. Next base: position 18,304 of record JARGFK010000020.1, on the reverse strand, counting down.
ATCGGGAGGGACCTTACGGGGCCAAGGGCCTTGGCGAAATTTCCCTGGTGCCGGTGGCGCCGGCCATTGCCAACGCCATTTATGATGCCGTCGGGGTTCGCATTAAAGACCTGCCCATCACGCCGGAGAAAGTCCTGAAGGGTCTTAAAGTAAAACATGATTAAAATACGGCAACCGCCCTGAATTTTGGTGTTTTACATCAGCAATTTTTAAATGGAGGATAGAAATGACAGCAAAGAAAACCGACCCAAAAGATGTCAACCCGAGAGAAACCGGCAAGATTCATCGCCATGAAGAAGTTGTCCGGCCGATTCTGGTGAAGAATATTGTTCAGAAAAGCCCCTTAAAGGACATGTACGACTGCAAGGAACGCAAGCACCGCAGCCGGGATATCGATCTTCCCATGCGAACCATTAATATCCATCTGTCGGAATTGGTCCCCGGAAAAAGCTCCCGGATGCACAAGCACCACAACGAGGCGCTGGTATTTATTCTGGAGGGCAAAGGCTATTCCATTGTTCAGGGCGAGCGTTATGACTGGGAGCAGGGCGACGCCCTTTACATGCCCACCATGAACTGGCATTCCCACGTGAATGAAGGACCGGACCGGGTCATTTATTTGGGGATTACCAATAAGCGGCTGCTGAACTTTCTGGGACTGGACCGCTGGATCGAGGTGGGTAAAAACGTTACCCAGGAAGAATATGAAAAAGAGCTCAAGACCATTGAGCCGTCGCCGTACTCCTGGGTTTCAATTACGCCGGAGGGGGGGGTGAAGAACGGAGAGGGGTTTAAGTATCTTTAAGTAAAAGGTGTCAGGGGCCAGGGATCAGAGACCAGAGCCTGGAGTCAGAATGAAGGGCTGAAGGCCAGTTGTCCGTGGTTCGTAGTCCAGGGACAGAACTTCAACGGACAACGGACAACAGACAAGGAAAAACCGGGTGGTCATGAAGATTCTGATTCCATTTTGGAGAAAAATACAAAAATAACCGGAGAGCAATATGAGTATTCATGACTGCCGACAGTGGATCGATGAAATTGATGCCATGGGCGAGCTCAAGCATGTGGAGGGCGCGGACTGGAATCTGGAGATCGGAACGATCGCCGATATTTACCAGGAGGAGATGGGGCTGCCGGCACTTCTCTTTGACAAGATAAAAGGGTATCCGCCGGGGTTCAGGATCCTGGCCAATTCATTGACGTCCATTAAGCGGGTGGCCCATACTCTGGGGATGCCGCCGGAGTCGAACGCCCAGGATTTAATCCGGGCCTGGCTGAGATATTTGCGCAGCGCTAAGTTGGTTCCGCCAAAGACGGTTAATGGCGGGCCGATTTTCGAGAATGTCCAGGAAGGGGACGCTATCGATCTGCTGAAATTTCCCTCCCCGATATGGCACGAGCTTGACGGGGGCCGGTTCATGGGGACCGGCTGTCTGGTCATCATGAAGGATCAGGATTCGGAATGGGTCAACCTGGGTGTCTACCGGGTGCAGGTGCATGATCCCAAGACCCTATCCGTGATGATCTCAAAGGGGAAGCAGGGCGCCATTATCATGCAGAAATACTTTGACAGAGGCGAGCCCTGCCCGGTGGCCATTACATTCGGCCAGGACATTCTGCTGTACCTGGTGGGGGGGATGGAGATCCCCTACGGCACCAGTGAATATGATGTCACCGGCGGGATCAGGGGCGAAGCGGTGGAGATCGTGAAAGGCCCCAGAACAGGCCTGCCGCTGCCGGCAACAGCGGAAATAACGATTGAAGGAGAAATCCGCCCGGATGACCTGGTGGAAAAAGAAGGGCCTTTCGGCGAGCGGACCGGGTATTATGCCGGCGGCAGCAAACCCCAGCCCAGGATCACGACCCTGGCGGTTTACCATCGCAACGACCCCATCATGCTGGGGGCCATGCCCCGGATTCCGCCCAATGATGACTGCTATTACCGTAGTTTTTTAAGAAGTGCGGCGGTTCTGGACGAGCTTGAGAAAGCCGGAATCCCCGGGATTCAGGGGGTCTGGGCCCATGAAGCCGGCGGCGGACGGTTTATGCTGACGACATCCATCAAACAGCTGTATCCGGGTCATTCCAAGCAGGTGGTCCTGATGGCGTCGCAATGCCAGTCCGGCGCATATGCCAACCGTCTGAGCATTGTCGTGGATGATGATATTGATCCCTCCAACACCAATCAGGTTCTGTGGGCGATCTGCACGCGCACCGATCCCCGCGAGGATGTGGAGATTCTGAAACGCTGCTGGAGCACCCGTCTGGATCCCATGAGCTATCCCGACGATTCCCGTGTGTTGAATTCACGCATGGTTATCGACGCCTGCCGGCCCTGGGAAAAATTGAAAACCTTTGCACCGGTGGTCAAACCGAGCGATGAACAGATCCGGACGGTCAAAGAGAAATTTCCGGATCTTTTTCCGGCGAAATAAAAAGGAGGAAAAAAAACAATGGCAAAGCTGCGATTGACGCTGGCATGCGGCGACTATGACCTGACGCGCCCGCTGGTGGACGGCAGGGTTCAGCCGGAGGGAATTGAATTAATATCTCTGACCATGCCCTCTCCCGAGCGCCATTGGCGCATGATCCGGAACAGGGAATTTGATGTGTGTGAATTTTCCATGTGCCAGTATCTGGTTTCAAAGGCAAAGGGGGAGCCTCTTGTGGCGATCCCGGTTTTTCCCCATCGCCGCTTTCGACATTCCTATATTTTTGTGAACGCAAAGGCTGGAATCAGGAAACCCAAGGACCTGGAAGGGAAAAAGGTGGGGCTGCGATCATCCCAGAACACCGCCGGCCTCTGGCTCAGGGGAATGCTGCAGCACTATTACAATGTTTCACTGAAAAAAATAACATGGGTTACCCAGGATGAGGAGCCGGTTCAAACCAAAACTAAAGCCGGCTTGAAGGTAGAACGGGTTGCCCCGGGGGGTGATATCGACAGCATGCTCGTCCGGGGCGAGCTGGCGGCAGCCATTTACCCGGATATCCTGCCGTCGTTTTCCCGAGGAGACAAGGCTGTCAGGCGCCTTTTTGATGATCCGGTGGCAGAGGAAAAGCGCTTTTTCAAGGACACCGGTTTTTTTCCGATTATGCATACCGTTGTGATGAAGCAGGATCTGGTGGAAACATATCCCTGGATTGCCAAAAACCTGCAGGTTGCATTTCATCAGTCCAAGGACATCTGCTTTCACCGCATGGAAGACCCGCGCAAAGTGTCACTGGCCTGGTTCATGCACCACTGGGAAGAGCAGAAGCAGATCCTGGGGCCGGACCCCTGGGTGTACGGTCTTAAGGAGAATCAAAAAAGCCTGGAAAGCATGGTGGCCTATGCCCATGAGCAGGGCCTGATCCCCCGTAAGTTTAAACTGGGCGAATTGTTTATCGAGCATGCGGCTGAAAAGAGCCCGCATTATCTGATCGATCTGAAAAAGCTCAAATAAAAAAGGAAATATTGTATGACGGACAAAGATACGGCTGAAAACAGGCTGAAGCTGGCCCAGGCCTGCCGGGTTCTTTTCATGGAGGGGATGGCCGATTATAATCTGGGCCATGCCAGCTTCAGGGTTTCTGAAAAAGAAATCATCTATATCAAACCCCAGGGGCTCGGTTTGGAAGAGGTGACGCCCGATGACCTGATCGTGATTGACTTTGCCGGGAATATCATCGCGGGTGATCATCCGGCCCATGGCGAAAATCCGATTCATACCGGCATCTATAACATCCGTGACGACGTCGGCAGTGTGGTGCATGTTCATCCGGCCCTTACAACAGCTTTCAGCGCCAGCCGGGCGGCTTTCAAACCCTTGAATCAGGATGGGGTTATCTTTGCCAGGGGGGTTCCGGTCTTTGAGAGTCCCGAGCTGGTCACAACCCCGGAACAGGCCCACAGCCTTGCCCGGACCCTGGGCGACCACAACGCGGTTGTTTTGAGAAATCACGGCATCGTGACCGTCGGCCCCAGGATCGAAGAGGCCTGCCTGAACGCTCTGTTTTTTGAAGGCGCCCTGGGCATTCAGCAGAGGGCCGCGCAGTTCGGGGAGATCAGGGCTATTTCAGAAGAGACCGCCCTGAAGATGTATAGACAGTGCCGCAACCCGAAGCGGTATGATATGATTTGGCGCTATCTCGTCAGGAAACTGCAAAGATGCGGCCTGGCCTTGCCGGATGGATCGTGATTTATGCGGGAAATACTGTTCGCTCTGTTGTCGGCGTTTTTTTTCGCGGCGCACAGTGTGGCGGTCCGGGGCGGGCTGAAGGGCTCCAAATTAACGATATTTTTATAACAGAGGTGTTTTCTTATGAACAACCTTGCCGTTGTCGGTCACAGCGTTCCGCGGATCGATGCGAAAAGTAAAACAACCGGAAAAGCGGTCTATGCCAACGATCTGCATTTTCATGATATGATTTACGGCAAGGTTTTACGCAGTCCTTATCCCCGGGCAAAGATATTGAAAATAGACACTTCCCGTGCAGCCTCAGCGATCGGGGTGACGGTTTTAACGCACCGGGACATTCCCGGAAAGAATGCCATGGGCCCCATGATTGCCGATCAGCCGATTCTGGCGGGTGCGGAAGTCAATTTCTATGGCGAAGGGGTGGCTCTGGTGGGCGCCCAGACGGAAGCGGCGGCTGAAGAAATTCTTGATTTAATCCAGGTTGAATACGAACCACTTGAAGCGGTTTTCGATCCCATGGCCGCCCAAAAAGAGGGAGCGCCCGCCATTCATGCCGGGGGCAATCTGGCGGACTACATTAAAATCCGTAAAGGAAATATCGTAAAAGGTTTTGCGGAATCCGATATCATTGTGGAGGGTGAATACCGGACCCAGCGGGTTGAGCATGCCTACCTTGAACCTGAATCGGCCGTTGCCGAAATGAAAGGGGACGGCAATATCACAGTCTGGGCCAGCACCCAGCATACCCATTTTGATTGCCGGGCCATCGCCGCCATGCTGGGATTGAGTCAGAACAGGGTTCGCATTATTCAGATGGTTACCGGCGGGGCCTTCGGCGGCAAGATATGGAGCCTGTGTCCCTGTTATGCGGCCCTGCTGGCCTTTAAAACCGGGCGGCCGGCGAAAGTGGTCTATGCCCGGGATGAATCGATCCTGACCACCACCAAGCGGCATCCCTATATCATCCATTATAAAACCGGGGCGAACCGGGACGGACGGATCAAGGCCATTGAAGTCACCATGACAAGCGACACCGGCCCCTACATGGTTGTGGGAAAAGGCGTGCTGGCCCGCTCCGTCATTCAGGCGGCCGGTCCTTATGACATCCCCCATGTTAAAATTGATGGGTACGTGGTTTATACCAACAATCCCAACTGTGGCGCTATGCGGGGATACGGCGGACCCCAGGGGGCACTGGCCCATGAACGCCAGATGGATGAACTGGCCCGGCAGCTGAACATGGACCCCATCGAATTAAGGGAAAAAAATATTTTAAGGGTCGGATCTTCAACTGCAACCGGCCAGATTCTGGAAGACAGTGTGGGGATGCCGGAGGTTTTAAAGACTGTCCGGGCGGTTGTTGATTCAATAAAGTCGCAAACGTCTGCCGGAACACCCGGAAAAATGCGCGGCGTCGGGGTGGGGCTGGCTTATCACGGTATCGGCAGCACCCGGGGAGGGTCCCAGGGAACGGCTTATGTGAACCTGCTCATTGACGGCAGCGCCACCGTCATTTGCGGTTCGGTGGATATCGGTCAGGGGTCTGATACCATCTTTGCCCAGATCGCGGCAGAGGAACTCGGCGTACCCCTGGAAAAAATCAGGGTAATGACAACCGATTCGGACATGACGCCGGACTGCGAATCCACTTCCGGTTCCCGGGTGACGTATATATCCGGCAAAGCGGTTCAACTGGCGGCCCGGAATGTAAAGGCGACTTTGTTCGAAAAAGCTTCTATCCATTTGAATGTGCCGGTGGAAAAGATGGTACTCAAAAACGGCATGGTGGTTGTCGACGGTAATCCTGAGAACAAGATAAGCGTTGCCCATATTTTAAAGGAAAATTACATGCAGGGCATATCGGGGGTGGGGGACTTTATTCCCCGCACCGCTTCGCTGGATCCTGAGTGCGGATTGGGAAGCCCCTGCGGCACCTATTCTTTTGCCGGCGGGGTTGCCGTAGTCGAAGTGGACACAGAAACCGGAAAAATTACAGTTGACAAACTGGTCAATATTGTGGATGTCGGCAAAGCTATTCATCCCCAAAGCGTCGAAGGCCAGATTCATGGCGGGACCAGTATGGGTATCGGTTACGCCCTGCTGGAGGAAATTAAGATTGCGTCCGGGGTGATCACCAATCCGAATTTTATCGATTATAAAATACCGACTTCCATGGATGCGGGCGTTTTGTCGGCCCGTATTGTTGAAGCAGAAGAACCGAGCGGACCCTTTTCCGCCAAGGGGTTCAGTGAAGTTACGGTGACGCCGGTGGCGGCAGCGATTTTAAATGCCATTCGTGACGCAGTCGGCTTAAAGATAACAGATCTGCCCGCCGGCCAGGAGCGGATTCTTGAAATGCTGAAAGAAGCAAAAAGGTAATCAGTTTCGTAGAATTATCAAGTGATCATATTTGGACGACCTTCAGTTGAAGTAGTGAACTGCTGAGGATTCAAGGGTTCAAGGATTCCGAGGTTCAAGTGAAATAAAATAAACGATGAAGCTTTGAAAGGGAAAGGACTATGGGTCGGGGATCGGGGCGAGGAAATAGTAACGAGTGACGAGTAAATAGTAACGGGTAGGCAGGCGGCAAATGAGGAGCGCTTTGCCACTTGAATCCTTGACCCCTTGAATCCTGGAACCCTTTCTTCAAACTCATCGAGAGATTTTAATAACAAGCAAATTCTAATGACCAAAAACGAACAAGGTAAAGGAGTCTATCAACATGTACAAAGATTTGCCGAAAATGATTGCGGAATCAATGTGGGAAACCGGTTCAATCAAGGTCTCGGTGGACAACCCCATCAAAATGACATCCGGCAAGCTCAGCCCCTTTTATATCGACTGCCGGCTGTTGATTTCTTATCCGCTGCTGCGAAACAGCATTACTGCATACGCTCAGTGGATGTTGGCTGAAAAAAAAGTAGCGGTGGATAGTATCGCCGGCGGTGAAACCGCCGGGATCCCTTTTGCAGCCTGGCTTGCCGAGAAAATGAATCTGCCCTTTGTCTATGTGCGTAAAAAGCCCAAAGGACACGGGTTGACATCCCAGGTGGAAGGCAGGATCGAACCCGGCCAATCTGTCCTGCTGTATGAGGACTTAATCACCGACGGCTTGAGTAAAATCAACTTTCTTCAAGGCATCCGAAATGCCGGCGGCAAGGTCGAACATTGTCTGGTGGTGCTGGACCGGCTGGAAGGCGGAGAAAAAAAACTGGCGGAAGAAAATGTCAAGCTCTATGCCGTGGTGACAATGGATCAGTGTTTCGACGTGGGGTTAAAAAAGGGTTATCTGTCCGAGAAGGAAATGGCGGTCATCCGTTCTTATCTGGAAAAAGGGAGCCTTTAAATCCAGGGTATATCAAATTTGAAAATCCCCCTTGCCCCCTTTATTAAAAGGGAGGTCGGGAGGGATTTTAGAACGTCACCGTAATTATGAAAAACATGTATTCAAGTTCGGCGATAGGGAGACCCTCGATGCAAAAACGAATACCGGCTGTTTTCATGCGGGGCGGCACCAGCAAGGCGGTGTTTTTTCATGAAAACCATCTGCCAAAAGATCCGGCAGTCCGGGATCGCGTCATCCTTGCGGCTTATGGCAGCCCTGACCTCAACCGGCGCCAGATCGACGGGATGGGTGGTGCGGTTTCCAGCACCAGCAAAGTGGCCATCATCAGTCCTGCTGATGATCCGGATTATGATGTTAATTACAATTTCGGGCAGGTCGGCATTGACAGCCCCCTGATTGATTTCCGGGGGAATTGCGGCAATATTTCAGCAGCGGTGGGTCCGTTCGCCGTTGACGAGGACCTGGTAAAAGCCCAGGAGCCGTTAACCCAAGTCCGCATCTATCAGGTCAATACCAAGAAACGTATCGTGGCGGAGGTTCCGGTCAGAGACGGCCGGTTCGATGAAAGCGGCGATTACACCATCGACGGTGTTCCCGGAACCGGTGCAAAAATTGCGCTTCACTTTGTGGACCCGGGCGGGTCAGTAACCGGCCGGCTGCTGCCCACCGGAAATGTGGTCGATACGGTTGATGTGTCCGGGCTCGGAAAGATGGTGGTTTCCATCGTGGATGCCGCCAATCCCATCGTGTTTGTGCGGGCTGCCGATCTGGGGCTGAAAGGGATAGAGATTCATGAGATCGATGCTTCGGCCGACATCCGGAAAACACTGGAGTCCATTCGCAGTATGACAGCAGTGATGATCGGCATGGCGTCGTCTCCCCAGGAAGCTACGGAAAAAGTGCAGGCAGTCCCCAAAATTGCGTTTGTAAGCAAGCCTTGGGATTATCAAACCATTACCGGCAAAATGGTCCGGAAAAATGAGATCGATCTGGTGGGGCGGATCATATCCATGGGGGAGCTTCACAAAGCCTATGCCGGCACCGGTGCTATCTGCACGGCCGGGGCGGCAAAAATCAAAGGCACGATCGTCAATGAGATGTTCGGCGGCGACGATCAAGCCGAAACCATCCGGATCGGCCATCCCGGCGGGGTCATGGAGATCGGCGTCAAGGTTAATAGAAACGGGAATGCATACGAATATGTCGAGGCTGTCGTGGGGCGTACCGCCCGGCGTCTGATGGAAGGATATGTGTGTGTTCCGCAAAAGTATTTTTGAAATATATAACCGGTCCCCATTATATCCCGCCAACGAGTTTCCACCAAAAATAATTGATGGGCAAGAGGAAAACGTAAGTTATTACCGCCAGGGCCAAAAAGAGCTTTGCCGACACCGACAATTTTTCACCTGCTATTTGAAGCCCGACTACAACTGACGGTATTTGATACGGGAAAAATATGGTTGAAAATCCCAGTACCTGCGTCATTAAAACAGTTTTTAAAGGCAGTCCCGTAACCTGTGATAAACTGTCCGCAATGGGCGTCATCACTGCCGGAACGCCGGGGAGCGTGGCGATCATCCCCGTGAACGAAGACACAAGGCTGAGCAAAACATAATTTAAAAACGGTTTGTCCACGCCAAAGGGCAATGACGCAATCAGCTTATTGGCCAGCACGTTGCCTAAACCCGAATGGCTGACCAATCCGCCGACGCCCAAAACACCTGCCAGGTAAAACAGTGATCCAAAATTTATTTTTTTATTGAATTCATGCGTGCCGACGATTTGGATTCCGGGAATCAGCAGCAGTATGGCGCCTCCCAGTGAAATCCACGCCGGTGAGACCTTATGAATAAAATCCGTCATCCACAGTGCTAAAAGTAATATGATGATGACGAACAATACGGTTTCTTTCGACGATATGGGTCCGGCGGCTATCAGCTCTTCTGTTCTGTTTTTTTTCGGTTTGTCCGGATAAAGCATCAGAATCAGAAAGACAATAACCAATGCTTTCAATATACCGAAAATCGGAAAATTCAGAAAAAGGTAATCTCCATATAAAATCGATATGTGAAATTGTGTTTCAGACAGACCGGCAAGGATCATGTTTACCCCATTCGACGGCAAAATGGCAAATGCCGGAACAACGGTGCCCACTATGACCGATAGAATAACGCCGGTTTGACCATTTGATCCTTTTTTAAAGCCGAAGTAGCTTGATATTTTAAGTGCAATGGGTATTAAAAGCAGCACCCTTCCTATGGGCGACGGCATCAAAAAGGCAAACAAGATGCCCATGACAACCAAGCCGCTTATCAACCTGAAATAACTCCCATCCAGATAGGCAACAACTTTGCCGGCGATTCTATTGCCTAAACCTGTGTCCGTAATCCCGATTCCTATTACAAGGCCGCCGAAAACCAACCAAAAAACAGTTGTTCCAAATCCTGAAAAAATTACTTGCGCCGGCGCTATTGAGAACAGCATGGCAAAAAAGAAGAAAAACAGCGAGGTCAAATGTTCATGGAAAATTCCGGTTGCCCAGGAACTTATGATAATGATCACAAGGGCTGCAGTTTTTGATTCTTCAGTTGAAAGTGATGCCGGAGAGAATAGCAGCAACCCAAGCCCCAAGGCTATTGCCAAGACAAAAAAAATCAACCTGAAATTGATGAAAGGTTTTATCGCCATGGGTTGAAGGTCATTTCTTGATATTGATTGCGTGCAGCATTTCAAAATAGGTTTTGTTAAAGGTTTCTGGGGCCTCATAACAGGCCCAGTGCCCGGCGCCTTCAATCTCTCGAAAGACCAGATCCGGTTGAATAGCCCTGAGATAATTGATCCGCTCATGCATATGGCCGCTGACAATCGCATCGCGGCTGCCGTAAAGTCCCATCAACCGCCCCTTCGCCATGTGGAGCGATTCTCGCAAAATATCCTGATGCCAGTATTTGTAGGTTCGCACACGGCAGCGCGGCGTGTTCCAGTTTTGAATGTAAACGGCCAGGTCATCCACCTTTTGAGGATCAGCAATCATTAATATTTCAAGATTCCGCCTGTGGGCTTGCAGGCGTTCCTCTTCCGTTTTAGCCCTGCGCCAGTTTTTGAGGGGTTCCATGGGATTGCGCGTAAGACCCATCCCGCCCGAACCTGAAAACGTGTGCGACAACAGCCGGTCGCCCTGCAAGGCTGCCACAAGCCCGCCCACGATGCCGCCGAACGAAAACCCGAGCATGTGAAACGGTTCACCGGGCGGCAGAATCTGATCAATTCCGGCAGATACGCTCGCTGCGATATTTTCCACGGTTTGAGGTTCCGGCAGATCATCTGAATCGCCGAATCCGGGCAGGGTAGCTGCGAAAACGGTAAACCGATTCGCCCATACCGGAATATTGCGGATCCAATGCAGCCAGGAACCGAATCCCCCGTGCAGCAACACCAGCGGCTTTCCCTCGCCCCACACATGCCATATCATGTTCCCCGAACCACAGGGCGTCAGACGTTTTTGCGATAATGATTCAATCCCGGCCACCGCTGCAATGGGTTCCTCATCCGGACGCGGTGGAACCAATATTTTAGCATCATTCATAAAAAAACAACCCATGATTTGTAGGCGATCCTTATTACGAATTACAGGCGATCATAAGATGTGGATGCAATAAAAAGGTTTTTTGTCGAAAAATTAGGATCACTTGTCAAATTTACTCCCAGACGTCGCAAACCTGCTTCGTCACCGGGCGTGGGGATATGCGTCATATGAACTTCACACCCCTTTAAATCAGTTAGTTTTTCCATTGCCAGCTGAACCGTATGGTTTGTCGTGGCGCTGATACTGAGAGCAATAAGTGCTTCTAACAAATCCAGACTCAGGGTTTTTTCATCTAGAACTTTTGTTTTGAGATTTTTAACCGATTCGATGATATTTGGCGGCAATAGTTTAATTTTATTAGGAATTTCAGAGAGATGCTTAATGGCATGCAGAATAAGGCTGGATGTTGCATGAAGATGCGGGGAATTGCTGCCCGTTATTATCGTTCCGTCTTTCAGCTCTATGGCCGCACCGCAATAAACACCCTCATTTCCCTTATGTATTTTCTGTGCTTCAAAAGCGGCCATTCGGGAAGGTTCAACAACCCTTCTGTACTCGGGGGAAAGATTAAAATCTTTTATGAAAAGCTCTACCCGCTGGGCTGTTTCTTTATCCGTTAATCCCATTGCATATTCACATTGATAGCGAAAGTATCGCCTAATCACTTCCTGCTTGGCAGCCTCCCTTGTCAGTGCATCATCGGTTATCGCAAATCCGACTCGATTTACACCCATATCTGTTGGCGATTGATAAAATGACTCACCGCCGCTTATTTTTTTTAAGATTCTTTTTAGGATAGGAAATACCTCCACATCGCGATTATAGTTAACGGCTTTTTTGTTGTAGGCTTCCAGATGGAATGGATCAATTAGGTTGAAATCTTTAATATCAGCGGTTGCCGCCTCGTAAGCTACATTGACCGGGTGTTTGAGGGGCAGATTCCAGATAGGAAAGGTTTCAAATTTTGCATACCCGGATTTTAACCCCTTTTTGTAATCATGATAAACCTGGGAAAGGCATGTCGCCAGCTTTCCACTACCCGGCCCGGGCCCGGTAACAATAACCAGCGGTTTTTCCGTCGTAATATATTCATTAACCCCATAGCCCTGGTCGCTTACGATTAAATCCACATCCGTAGGATAACCTTTTGTGTATTGATGGGTATAGACTTTTATGTTTCTTCTTTCTAATTTGTTCTTAAATAATTTAGCGCTGGGTTGGTTATCAAAACGGGTAATGACTACTCCCAGGACGTTTATTTCCCATTCTACCAGGTCATCTATTAATTTAAGGGCATCGGCGTCATAGGTTATGCCAAAATCCGCCCTGATTTTTTTTCTTTCAATATCCCCGGCATAAATGCAAAGCAGAACATCGGCATTGTCTTTCAATTTCTGCAGAAGCGCCATCTTGACATTCGGATCATATCCCGGCAGAACCCTTGAAGCATGATAATCATAAAGAAGTTTCCCCCCGAATTCGAGATAGAGCTTATCGTTAAATTTATTAACGCGTTTAAGAATCTCATCTGTTTGCTCGGCAATATATTTCTTATTATCAAAAGCACTGATCACCGCCATTATCCCTCCTCATGTTTCTTTTATTGAAGTAAAAACAGTTAAGAACGTCATACGAAAATTATTGCCACCTACCAGAGTTGTTTCCTGCGCAGTCAGGGGCGAAAGAGGAAAACAGTATTCACGCAGGCTCCTGAAGTTTCTCAATGTTACAGATATAGGATTTATGGGGGACCGCCCCGGTGATGGGGTCGGCCAAATCGTTGGTTACGATCAGGTTCACGTTTGCGCCTGCATCGCTGAAGGGATCATAGCCGGGCAGGTTCAGTTGCTTACAGCTCTGCCACCAGCCGTGCTGGGTGGAGACCACCTGGGGGTGGATGCCTTCCTGTAATTTTGCCTTTACGCGGATGGACCCGTGGGGGGTTGACATTTTGACCCAGTCGCCTGCTTTAATGCCCAGCTTCTCGGCAGTGTCGGAATGGATTTCCACATAGGGATGGGGCGCCATTTTTCGCAGGGCAGGGACCCCGCGATGCTGGCCGTGGCAATAGGACAGCAGTTTGGCGTTGGTGAGGATAAAGGGAAACTTCTCTGTCAGTTCCGGACGGCTGAAAGGGCTCATGAGCGGTTCTTCATATACGGGCAGGGGATCAAAACCATTTTCAAGGAATATTTCAGAATACACCTCGATTCTGCCGGTAGGAGTTGAAAAACCTTTGACGCCGACCCCATCGATTTCTTTGTATTTTTCATACCTGACCGGCTGCGGCAGAGAGATGCCGACCGGATTTTTTCTCAAGTCCTCCACCGTAAGGCCGCTTGGCGCAAGCTGATGATTAAAAGCCGCTTCAATGTCTCCATTCCAGAACTTGTCCGAGAGCCCCAGTTTTTTGGCCAACTCGAAAATGATAGTGATATCCGGCTTTGATTCATACAGGGGTTTTATAACCTGGGGCATCAGTTGAAGATGGCAGCAGGGCTTTGCGGTTCCTTCAAAGGTTGGTTTCACAAAGAATGATTCCCAAGCAGTGGTAGCCGGCAGCAGAATATCCGCCATTTTGGCGGCCGGGGTTTCAAAGAGTTCGGCCAAAACAAAGAACTCAAGTTTTTCAAAAGCGGCCTTGCCCCTTTTGCTGTCGCCGTTGGCAGTAAGGGAATTGCCGCTAAAAGAAACCAGTGCTTTGACAGGGTAAGGTTTTTCCTCCAGGATGGCCCGGTATAGGTCTCTGGCCTGAACATTCGTGGGACCGAGGGGACGGTTTTCCTTGCCCAGGGGCAGTTTATCGAGCTTGAATTCTTTTTTGCCGTCGATGTGATTTGTTTGGGGTTTCGGGAAAATGACATTGCCGCCGGGTCTGTCGAAGTTGCCGCTGATTGCAAAGAAAGTGCAGATGGCCCGGTTGTTCTGCATGGCGCCGGTGTGCTGCTCAACGCCGTTGTAGGCGTAATAGCAGGACGGTTTTTGGGTATAAAAAGCACGGGCGGCTTCTCTTATGCTGTCCACATCCACCCATGTTATTTCGGCTGATTTTTCCGGGGGAAACTGATTGACCCGTTCAATCAGGTACGCAAAGGCCGGACGGCAGGTGACGGTTTTACCATCCGTAAGCTTCAGGCGGTGTTCGCCCGACAGGGCCGGTCTCCCTTCTTTCAGGTAATTCCTTTTCTGGGGGTCATAGCCCAGCAGATCGTCCGCGGACTCGTCCCATACCAGGTAAGGGTTGTTTTGTGAAGCAGGTCCGATTTCGTTTTGCCGGATAAACCGGCCGTTATCCGTTCGTACTAGAAACGGCGAATTGGTCCAGCTGCGGACAAACTCGCGGTCATAGAGCTTCTCATGGATGACCACATTCAGCATGGCCAGTGCCAGGGCCGTATCGGTTCCCGGACGGACCGGCAGCCACAGGTCGCCTTTTTTCCAGGTTTCATTGCGGCGGGGATCGATAATGATGACAGTTGCGCCGCGCTTGCGGGCCGCGTTGACATCCTCCAGATGTTTTTTCCAGGATACGGCCGGATTATGCCCCCAGAGGAGGAGGCAGTTGGTGTTTTCAAAATCGGGCTTGGGCATGCTTACGCCGTAGGTGTATCGGGAGCCCTGTGATTTATGCCAGCTGCAGATATGGATGGTGCCGTGGTCATAATTGGGGCTGCCGAATGCCAGGCCCAGGCGGGAGATCCACCCCTTGAAATCATTGGCAGGTCCTCCGCCGGAAGAGCCTTTGCCGAAAACAACGGCTTCTGCGCCGTACTCTTTCCGGATTCGGAGGAGTTTTTGCGCGATGGTACCCAGCGCTTCTTCCCAGGTGATGCGCTTCCAGCCGGGGTCCGGGTCTGTTTTGGGTCGGGTTCGCTTCAGGGGATACTTCAACCGCTCCGGATGATAGACCAGCTCCGGGCTGGCAAGCCCCTTGGGGCATAGATTGGTAAAGTTGGGATGGTCGGGATCCTTGCGGACTTTCACAAGTTTTCCGTCTTCAATATGACAGATCACGCCGCAACGGGATTTGCACTGGGGGTCATAGGTCTGAATGGTCGATTTCATTAGTAGGTTTCCTTCAAACGATGCGATTGCCGTCTTCTTTTGTTGGGATTGTCAGATGTCTAAATAAATTACTCAGAGCGACATAACTATTATGGGTTTTGTCATTACGGGCTTAACCCGGCATTGCTTTCTGGATTCCTGCTTTCGCAGGAATGACATTCTTTTATACATTTAATCTTGTTGATTACGGACAACAGACAATTTTCAACGGACATTGAGCATTTCGATCAAATAACGTACATTTCAAAGTCGCTGAATGCAAGAAAAAACAACGGCGCCGTTCGTACATTTTTATTGACTTTATATTTTACTTTAAAATATTCTAAAATGGAATATAAAGGGGATTGACGCAGTGAAGACCAAACCTTCCAGCGAATATGTCTTGCTGGGGGCCTTGATGTCCGGCCCCAGGCACGGCTATGAAATCATGCAGTTCACCGAAAAAGCCCTTGGAGCGACCTGGTTTGTAGGCACCAGCCAGCTTTACGCGCTGTTAAAAAGACTCCAGCAGCAGGGACTGGTTCAATCCACTCTGGAACATCAGGACGCACGTCCCGCCAAGCGTATCTTTACGATAAGTCCGGAGGGAAAAGACGCTTTTCTGAAATGGCTGCATGAACCCACCCGGCATGTCAGGGATTTTCGGATCGAATTTATGGCAAAGCTTTTCTTTTTTTACCAGCTCTCCCTCCTGGGAGGGAAAAAACTGATCGACGCCCAGATTGAACTGCTTAAAAACGTTCGGTTAACAATAAAGCAAAATCACGCTGCCGAGACCGATCCGTATACCCGGCTGGTTTATGGATTTAAACTGGCAACGGTAGAGCTGCGGATGAAATGGCTGTCGCAAAAAGCCCGTCCGTTTATGGCGCAAATAAGAGATTGATTAAGGAACAGAATGGATAGAATGAAAAAAATCAAAGTTGAAGATGCGGTCGGGATGGTCCTGCCCCATGATATTACCTGGATCATACCCGGTAAATTTAAAGGCGTGGGTTTTAAAAAAGGACACATCGTCCAGAAAAAAGATATTCCGGAGTTATTGAAACTGGGAAAGCAGCACCTCTATGTGCTGAACCTGTCGAATACTTATGTTCACGAAGATACGGCTGCATTGAGAATTGCCCGGGCTGTTGCCGGCAAAGCGCTCAAGTGGACCGATCCGTGCGAGGGCAAGACAAATCTTATTGCCAAAACCGATGGCGTTCTTAAAATCCACACCGGCGGGTTGCTGAAAATAAACAGCATCGGCAGTATTGTCATTTCAACCCTGAAAAACAACTTTCCCTGTAAAGCCGAACAAACCGTGGCTGCGACCCGGATCATCCAGTTGATTATCCGGAAAAAAAAGATTGAGCGTCTGGAAACGATTGCTGAACGATTTAAATCGCTGATAGAAGTATTACCCTATGGGAAGAAAAAAGTCGGGGCGGTCGTTACCGGCAGTGAACTTTATGATGGATTGATAAAAGATGAATTCGACAAATATGTCGGTTCTAAAATCAGCGGTCTCGGTTCAACCATTCTTAAGAAAATTCTGGTGCCGGATGATCCCGGACAAATTGCCGATGCCATCCGGAAATTAATTGCCCTGGGATGTGACATGATTGTAACGACGGGGGGACTATCCGTTGATCCGGACGATGTCACGCGCATCGGCATCCAGCAGGCCGGTGCAAAGATAATGTTCTACGGATCGCCGATTCTGCCGGGCGCCATGTTTCTGTATGCCTATCTTGACACAGTCCCGATCATGGGTTTGCCGGCATGCGTGTATTATCATGCCACCACCGTATTTGACTTGATGCTGCCGCGGGTTCTGGCCGGGGACAGCATCACCAAAAATGATATTGCCGCACTGGGCCATGGCGGTCTTTGCATGAATTGCAAGGAATGCCGCTATCCGGTGTGTCCGTTCGGAAAATGAGTTCTGGAGTTGACTATAAAATATGACAATGTAAAGTAAAAAAAGGATTAGCTTCAAATTGGTAGATTCACATCAAAGGGTTCAAGGATTCAGGGATTCAAGGGATCAAGTGAATGAATAAAAGTTATAAAGAAAAACTTCCCTTTAAGGAATTTGACTTGATTCCCCAATGGAAAGAACAGCCTTGTCTTGAACGATTAAAGGCTTATGCAACATCATGGTGAACTTGAGGGAAAAAAATGAAAACCGAATTGAACCGGCTCGTTGTCGGAATCAAGGGGGCGGGGGAAATGGCAAGTGCGGTTGCCTGGCGCCTTTATATGGCTAACATTAAGACCATCTTCATGCTGGAGATGCCCCACCCGTTAGCGGTCAGGCGGTCGGTATCTTTTTCTGAAGCGGTTTATAAGGGCGCCGCAACAGTCGAAGGGGTTGAAGCCAGAAAAGCCGGGGATGCGGATGGAATCCGGGCGGCCTGGCATAAAAAAGCGATTGCCGTTTTGGTCGATCCACACTGGACAGCCCTTAAAACGATGCGCCCCCAGGTCGTTATCGATGCCATTCTGGCCAAAACCAATATGGGAACGGCAAAAACCGAGGCCCCATTGGTCATTGGGCTGGGCCCCGGATTCACCGCACCCTCAGACGTTCATATGGTGATAGAAACAAACAGGGGGCATTATCTGGGAAGTATCATCACTGACGGAAGCGCTGCATTGAACACAGGAATTCCCGGAAATATCGGTGGTCATACGGATCAGCGTGTTTTGCGGGCGCCGTTGGAGGGGATATTCAAAACGAGGCATTCCATTACCAATATGGTAAAGTCGGGCGATGTTATCGGAACGGTGGAAAGCGAAAAGGTTTACGCCGGAATTGACGGCGTACTCCGGGGGCTGCTTCGATCCGGAAGCCGGGTCAGCAAGGGGTTAAAAATTGGTGATATCGATCCCCGGAAGGACAAGAGCTATTGCTATACAATTTCAGATAAAGCCAGAGCCATTGGCGGGTCTTTGCTGGAAGCGATCCTGCGGGTGTATAATGTGTAGGAAGAAAAAGGGGCCAAGGGGTCGAGGGTTCTATGGTTCCGGGAAAATGAAAATATGCTTTAAGAGGAAGAGGCTAGTGTCACGTCAACCTTGTAATGTCGTAAAAAATGTGGTAAGTATGCTTCATAATCAACCCGGGAGGATTGGATA
>JARGFK010000019.1 GCA_029211065.1 Desulfobacterales bacterium | reverse complement strand
GTGCAAAGGTTCCCTCAGGCTGATTGGAAACCAGCCGTAGAGTGCAAAGGCATAAGGGAGCTTGACTGCGAGACCGACAAGTCGAGCAGGTACGAAAGTAGGTCTTAGTGATCCGGCGGTTCCGTATGGAAGGGCCGTCGCTCAACGGATAAAAGGTACTCCGGGGATAACAGGCTTATCTCCCCCAAGAGTTCACATCGACGGGGCGGTTTGGCACCTCGATGTCGGCTCATCGCATCCTGGGGCTGTAGCAGGTCCCAAGGGTTCGGCTGTTCGCCGATTAAAGTGGTACGTGAGCTGGGTTTAAAACGTCGTGAGACAGTTTGGTCCCTATCTTTCGTGGGCGCAGGATATTTGAGAGAATCTGTTCCTAGTACGAGAGGACCGGAATGGACGAACCAATGGTGTTCCAGTTGTCGCGCCAGCGGCATAGCTGGGTAGCTAAGTTCGGATTGGATAACCGCTGAAAGCATCTAAGCGGGAAGCCAGCCTCAAGATTAGATATCCCTCTGTATGGAAACATACAGACTTAAGACCCCTTGAAGACGACAAGGTTGATAGGCCCGATGTGCACGCATAGTAATATGTTTAGCTTACGGGTACTAATAGGTCGTGCGGCTTAGCCACAATTTTTGACACAAATGGTTGAGCGTTTTATTGTGCTTATATACAAATTGACAGCCTGAAAAAATTTATTACTTTGTTTCATTTTTTCGGTGGCAATAGCGAAGAGGCAACACCCGTTCCCATCCCGAACACGGAAGTTAAGCTCTTTAGCGCCGATGGTACTGCATGGGAAGCTGTGTGGGAGAGTAGGACGCCGCCGAAAATCTTTTAAAGCCCGGAATCAGTGACCCTGATTTCGGGCTTTTTTTGTTTTTTACCGGTTTCTATCTTACAGGACGTTTCGTAAAACTCAGCGCCGGCTTCATTTCCGGACGTCTTAGCGGTTACGGCAATCCTGCGGGTCGTGGCGGACAAAGCGGATCGTGTTCCCTTGAAAAAAAATATGATCACCCATGCCGTTATCTTTTCCCGGCTTGAAAAAATCCAAGTCGCATTTTCTCGCATAATAAACATATGACAAGTAAAAATAATCCGGCCAGGGTGAACCATAAACCGATACGAAGCGATTTAGGAAAAAAGTCGAGCAAAATCTCATAATTCCCCGGCGGAATTTTAATGGATATAAAAGTGTTTAAAAAAGGCTCAATCGTTAAAGCGTTTTCGCCTATCAAAGCATTCCATCCGGGATGGAATGACTCTGAGACAATAACCCTTCCCCGGTGAGCCGTCTCAATACCAACTTGGATGCGATTCGGCGAAAGGATTTTCATGGCCACCGGCCTAATAAAGTTATTTTCATTATCGGCTAAAAAAAACGCTCGTGGCAATACCTTTAGATTTTCGTACAAATAAACTTTTTTTTCCTGCCACCACCCGCCATGGAAATGTGGCATTGTAATGCTGTCCTGGATGATAAACTTGAGTTTCGGATTTTCTATCTGTTGGAATGTGATCAGGTGGGTAATACCCGCGATGCTGTAAAGATCGGGTCTTGCAAAATTCCATAACCGAAATCCCCACATCGTTTCTTTAATCGGTGCCGTCCCATCCATACGCGTAAGATAATTAAGTGTCGTGAGCATGGAAAGCGGTTCATAGCCGCCGGCACGGCGAATGCCATATCTGACGGATATCCAATCGTCAAAGGGTATGAGCAGGTTCTCCCTTAAATCCGCAGGTTGAATTTCTGCAACTCTCACATCCCCCGGATATTGCTTTAAGGCTTTAATAAGTTTCATGGGTGGTTTGAAGTCTTTTAGATGATATTTTTCCTTCAGGATCTCAGTCGAAAGCAGTAGCGGTTCCATTATGATCCAGCAGATTAAAATGATTTTGAAAAATTTTGTCCCATGCCGGAGATATAAGGCAGATAAAAGAAAAAATACAATAATTGAGCCAAAGAAACGGACATTCACCCCAACATTAGTCCTAAAGGGTGGGGTAAGAAGGCCAATGACGGCGAGCATTATACACAGCAGCAACAGATACCGTATTTTGGGGTGGTGATTCGAATAAAAACTTACTACCAGCCTCTCAAACCCGTGGCCTGAAAGCACGGACAATATCAAAATAGTAAATATGAGATAACGGGAAGGACTGCTGAGAAGATTCATACCAGGTATGGACTTTGCCACAATCGTGATCGGAGGAAAATCAGGACCGAAACTTATAAGCCACGGTATCACTCCCCAAATAATAATCAGCGGAAGACGATTGCGTAATGTGAAAAAACCGGTCGGTGCCAATAGGAGTCCACTGATTCCTAAGTAAGCACACAACTCCCAGGCATGATCATGGTACAGAATTTCAGGTCGAAATAGGATCCGGAACCATTGTCTAAAGTCCCAATTAAAGTGAAACCCATGTAATGAACCTTCTGAAAATACCCTGCTGGAAAGATAGGTCTGTTCAATTGCCGGAAATAATTGAACACTTATTAGTAAAAATGATATAAGGCCCGAAAGAAGGATTCTATACAGAAGGGACAGGCGTTCTTCTTTTGACGGTTCCTGGATAAAACGCCAGATTGCTTGGAGGGAAAAAAGAAAACAATAAAGAAAGGCATGCTGCGGAGTACCGGATGTAAATATCATAAAAAAGGTAATCGCCAGCCCAATCGTATAGATCCGTTTATTCCTTTCCAGTAAAAGTAATGATACCAATAAAAGCAAAGGTATCCAGCATAATGAGGTATAAAGACCTACCCAACCGGCATTAATGTAATAAAGCAATCTTCCGTTAAGCATGTATAGACAGCCGGCGAGCATACTTCCATTCCTGTTCAAACCGGTATGCCTGGCAAGCATAAAAGTGCCAATCCCGGCAATGACCATATGGATGAACTGATAAGTCCAGAGGGCTTTGAAAAAAGGTAAAAGGAGGAACAAGAAATTTAAGGGATAAAAAAGATTATATTGGAGGTTGCCGACAATAGGCTGTCCGAACATAAAGTAAGGATTCCATAAGGGAATCTCATACAGGTTGCGGAATGTATCGTATTGAAATTGTTTTGTACCATATACATAAGGAATCAGGTCGGAACCGCTGCCCGAGTAAAAATCCGTATATCCCAGCAGTATCGGGGCTTGGATACCAAAGGCCAGGAGGATGATAACGAGAAAATGATAATGCCTTTTAAACATGATTTTGAATTTTCATGTTTTATATCTTTTTCTGATTTTTAAGAATTCAAAAGGAACATTCAGGATGTCTTTAAAGGTTATTTTGGAATCGCTCCTGTCTTTCCAGTTGTTTAAGGGGACTTCGAACATTATTTTTTTCGCTTTTTCAACCCCGTAAAGTTCTTTAATGCGGGCGAAAATTTCAATATCGAATAGCCATCTGCTGATGAATTCCTCTGTAAAAGTACGATAGGCCAATTCTCTGGTAAATAACTTTGCGCCGCATTGAGTGTCATAAACAGGAAGATTTAGCAGTAAACTTGCAAAGGTTGCAAAAATCCTTCCCAGATAGTGCCTAAACGGTTTTCGAATTATCGAAGCGCCCATTCGCTTGACTCTTGATCCAAATGCCACTTGACAATCTTTATTCCTATTAAAGCATTCCTGAAGTAAAAACACCTCTTCCAGCGGGGTCGATAAATCTGCATCAAAATAACCGATGAAGTCATAATGTTCATTTGTTGATATTTTCAAAACAGTTTTTCGAATCGCCTCGGCTTTGCCCAAGTTTTCTGGGATATCATATACGATTACATGCCCTTTGCAATCATCACGCAGCTGTCTTAAAACATATAAAGTTTTGTCCATACTGCCATCATTGACAAAAGAGATGTCAATGCATGCGGATTCGGGAAATTGATAGAATCTTTTAAAATATTCTATCGATATCCTTTTTTCCTCATTGAAACATGGAACTATAATACAGACTTTTTGCATATGATATATATTGAAAGCCCAGGAAGTGTTAACCCGATCTCTTTAAGAAGACATGAAAACTTAAAATCAATGATCAGAATATTTTTCATCAATTTATTCATATACCCCTTTTGCCGCCAGTTTCCAACCTGTGTATTGCGGATCAGGGGTTTGTGGATTTTTTCGAGCAGGACTTGAAAGATTCTTAATTTTAGTAGTACCGTAAAAAAATAACCATGTCCCAATTCAGTTAAATTTGCAGCATGGAGGCGGGCTCGAAGGCTTTTTAGATTATACCTTCGATAATGTTCAAGAAAATGATCATGAGAACAGAATAATGACTGAAAGGCCGGAGCCGTGATTAAGAACAAGGTATTATCTGATATGAATTCGAATGATTGCAAGCGCTTAAGGAATGCAACATCGTCCTTAATATGCTCTAAAACATCAAGTAATAAAATCAGGTCTGCTGTTCCGTACGAATTTAAAATTAAATCATCAGTTGAGTTATACACCTCTATCCTGGTGTCCGAATACCATTTTTTATAACGAGTTAAAGCTTCCTGATCGAATGAGGTGTCTACTGCCAAAAAAGTTGTATATGGCATCCTCTCAGCCAATTGTTCGGCAAAAAAGATATCGCCGCAGCCTATGTCAATGCATACACGTTTACGGTGTAAAAAGTTTGGAAAATACTTTTTTATCAGATAGTGGACTACATCCAGTTTGGCTAGCTCCCAGGGATGTCTATTATCAATATTTCTATAGACTTTGGCCTCTTTCAGATCCATCTCTACTTTTCACCGGTCTCTATTTTCCAGGACGCTTCGTAAAACTCAGCGCCGGCTTCATTTCCGGGTGATGCGGCGGCGACAGCAATTCCGCGGGTCGTGGCGGACAAAGCGGAGCGGGTCCCCTGATAGCGGGACAGGCCTTGCCCCATTTGCTGCAGATTGACCTGGCCTAGGGGCACCTCACTGGCATAGACCACGATCTGATCTTCTCCATACGGCGGGCTCACGGTCAATGAGAAGAGGTCCCCCTGATCAGGGATTTTGTAGACTTTTCCGGCTTCAAAATAGTTGATCTGGCGGTACCCGTTGGGCAGCAGCTGGATAATCTCACCGTCCGATGATATGTTCACGATGCGGGCATAATAATTTCGGTTGCCCTGGATAAATATCTGGATATTTTCACCTTCTTTATAAGTTTTCTTGGATGTCCAGACCTTGACCGTCAACGGCCCGCCAGGACCCAGATCCTGAACAGGAATCTCTTTTCCTTTCGGTTTTAGGCTGTATTCGATTTCGGCCTTGATCCAGACATGATAGCGGCTGTTTTCCTCGATTCCAAAATCTTTCTGCTCATGGACCGAAACCGCACCTTCGGCTTCCGACCAGATGACATCGTATTTTACAACGAAATCCTCAACTTTTGTTTTGGATTGGATAAAAGTCTTGGCCATCTCAAGCGCTTTTCGTTTGGCGTCTGCAAAGGCAGCGGCACGGATATCGGTGAGGGTCATGTTGTCTGAAAGATACGCATATCCATCGACGGAGTGGATGGAAGATCGCATCTCATCATCCGGTGCGGTGACTTTTACACTTCTTTGTTCCTGACTCAAAGCCATATTCGGATTTGTAATAAAGAACACCGTAAGAAAAACAATCCACGGAATGCCGATTAATTTAAAATTGTTACATTTCATAGAATTCTCCGGAATCAAAGGGTCTGAATCTGTTTGGTTGCTAAAAATAGAATAATATATATTATTAATATTCGTCAATCGTTAAATTTGATTATTAACTTGACTGGAAAGCGGGTTTCAGTCATATTTTACTTCAGAAAATCAGGCGCTTATCATTTTATTGGGTTTTCATATGGACGGGCCGTGTTTGCAAGAGGATTAAAGACGAATATTATCGTTATAATCGCCGCACTGCTGATGCTGGCGATGCTGCTGACTGACCTGGTGGTGACCATGAGGGCGCAGCAGGATCTGGTTCAGTCCGAGGGCGAAAAGGGGTACTTGCTGTTATCGAATTTAAACAACATCATCAGGGCATCGGACGATACGGCAGAAACTGATTTGTCGAAATTAAAAAGAGAGAATTTTCTCAAATTGCCGAATCAGGAAGGTTTTTCATGCGCCCTGATCCTTTCTGTGGATGGCAATACCCTCTTGAATACCCTGGAGGCATGTGGACATACCAGAGAAATTGATGTGCTGGTGCGGCAATCGATGGGATCGGGCCGCCGGCAAATCAAGCCGGTCGGAGAAACCTGGGGCGTTTTTTGGAAACAGCCCCACACCATCCTGATTGCAACGCCCCTGTTGAAAAAAAACCGAGTCATCGCCGGCGCGGGCCTGGCGTTGCCCCTTGAAGGTGTTTATCAGTCTTTACGGCAATCCCAGCAGATTTTATTTTTATACATGGTGCTGAATCTGGTCATACTGACGGGAATCGGTCTGTTTCGGCTTTCTAAGGTCTATCTACAGCCGATTCGCCGATTGGTAAACCGGGCGGAGGAATACCGGGAGGACGATGATGAGATCCTCTTTTCCGTTCGCAAAGGCGATAGCGAGCTCAACATATTATCGAAATCCCTGAATCGGATGTTAAAACGTATTTCAGCGGATAAAGAGAAACTGCGCGCCACCGTACAATCGCTTGAAAAGGCAAATCTGGATTTAAACCAGGCGCAAAGCGAAATTATTCGGGCGGAAAAATTGGCGGCGGTGGGGCGGCTGTCCTCCGGGATCGCGCATGAGATCGGGAACCCCATCGGCATTGTCATGGGCTACCTGGAGCTGTTAAAACAGCAGAACATATCCGAATTGGAAAAAAAAGATTACCTTGTCCGGACGGAAAACGAAATACAGCGAATCAACACCATCATACGTCAGTTGCTGGATCTGTCCCGGCCGGTTCCAAAAGTTTCGAAAACCGTATCGGTTCACGGACTTATTGAAGAGATGGCCCATGTTTTAAGGGTTCAGCCGTTGATGTCGAAAGTTCATTTGCAGCTTCAACTGTCTGCTGTAAAGGATGTGATTATGGCGGATGCTGAAAAGCTCCGGCAGGTCTTTTTGAATTTAGCCATCAATGCAGCCGATGCCATTGCTGCCGGTGAGAATATCGGCGATGGGCAATTAACGATTCAAACCGAGGTGTTGTCGCCGTCCGATGGCGGCGTTTTAAAACAACAGGAAACACTGAAGATTATGTTTGAAGATAACGGCCCCGGGATTTCCCCAGAACACCTTGAAAATATTTTTGATCCGTTTTTCACAACCAAAGATCCCGGTAAAGGCACGGGGTTGGGGCTTTCCGTCAGTTTTATGATCATCGATGGCATGGGCGGCGTTATTAAAGCGGCCAGTCGGCCGGGTTGCGGAACGACCCTGTCGGTATACCTGCCGCTGCATGCCGGAGGGGACGCCGATGGGGGGGATTTGTAAATCTTTATGTCTACGTCCATTGATGTTTCCGAACGGAATAAGGATTCGAGGATTCGAGGGTTTTAGGGTTCAAGTGAAGATCAAATCGGCTATTAATAACTAACCCTTGAGCCCTTGAATCCTGAACCCCTTTCTTCCGGGTAACTGGGATTAGGACCAAATAATCGAAGGATAACGCTTAATGGAAATGAGCCAAGTAGATAGCGGTAAATTAAAGCGCCTGCTGATCATTGATGATGAGGAAAACATGCGGCACATGCTTTCGGCCATGTTCAGCAAATCCGCCTATCAGGTGGACACCGCCGCAGATGGCAGGGAAGGGTTGGAGCGAATTGGGCAGCATGCGTATGATTTTATCCTCTGTGACATTAAAATGCCGAAGATGGACGGCAACACCTTTTTGCAGGAAGCCGGATCCCGGCTGGGTTCAGCTACCGTGATCATGATGTCCGCCTATGGTACGATTGATGTCGCAGTTGAAGCCATGAAGCTGGGGGCATATGATTTTATTTCCAAACCGTTTAAAGCCGATGAAGTCCGCTTGATTTTTAAAAAAGCTGAAGAACGCGAAAAGTTAAAAACGGAAAACCGCCAGCTCCGGGAACGGATCGAGCGGATTCAGGAAAATTTCAGTTTTTATAATATGGTGGGTAAAAGCCGGGCGATACAGGCGGTGTATGGGCTTGCTGAAAAGGCCGGACGATACGATACCACCGTCCTGATAACCGGCGAAAGCGGTACCGGAAAAGAGCTGATCGCGCGGGGGATCCACTTTACGGGCAACCGGTCCGACAAGCCTTTTGTACCGCTGAATTGCGGCGGCATACCTGAAAACCTGCTCGAGAGTGAACTGTTTGGGCACATCAGGGGCGCCTTTACCGGGGCGGACAGGAATAAAATCGGCTTGTTTGAGGAGGCCGACGGCGGGACCATTTTTCTCGATGAAATTGGCGAACTGCCCCTTGCGCTGCAGGTTAAGCTCTTGCGGGTTTTGCAGGAGAATGAGATTCGGCCGGTGGGTGACTCCAAGACTCGAAAAATAGACGTGCGCGTCATTGCTGCAACGGCCAGAAAACTGGAAAATGAAATTAAGGAAAACAGGTTCCGTGAAGATCTTTTCTACCGGCTGAACGTTTTAAGAATCCATGCCCCCTCACTGAGAGACTGGGCTGAGGATATCCCTTTATTATGCCGCCATTTTATCAATCTTTTCAACGAGCGGTTCAATAAACGCGTCCGGGGCATCTCACCGGCAGCCATGGCGCTGTTGATGAAGCATGCGTGGCCGGGAAATGTCAGAGAGCTTGAAAATATGATTGAACGCGCAATGGTGTTGACGGATGAGCGCGTCCTGACGCCGGAGAGTTTTCCGGCAGAGCTTGACCCAAAGACCGCTCCCTCTATTCAAGCCAGTGACGTCTTGAGCGGCTATTCCCTTAAAACGGCGCAGAAGGTGCTGGAAAAAGAACTGATTACAAAGGCGCTGATCCAAACCAAAGGGAACCGAACCCATGCCGCGAAATTGCTCCAAATCAGCCATCCTTCTTTATTGAGCAAAATCAAGGTCTACAACATCGAAGAATAGGATAAAAACAGGCGAAGGGCACAAAGCGGTCAGGGGTCGGGAAGAGCAGAGGGATTAGACTGAAAACTGAAGACGAAAGGTGTGAGGAATATTTCCCCTCTTTGGAAAAGAGGGGTCAGGGGAGATTTTTCTTGGCGGCAATTCAATCAACTCCTTACCCTGCCTGATGTGAGGATGTTCTTCTATTCTCACTTGCGGTATAAATCTGAGTGGGTGCCGGTGCGCTCGAACACGATGCGGTCTGTTTCAACCTTATAGATAAGGAGCCAATCGGATTCGATGTGGCACTCCCGTCTTCCTATCCAGTTGCCGATCAGTTTATGGTTGCGATGAATAGGATCCAAGGCTTCTTCAGCAACGAGGGGGCGAATGACCATTTTAAGCTTTTCAAGATTCTTCCCCCGCCGTTTCATTCGCTTAACATCCCTCTCGAATTGACGCGTATAAACCGGAGTGAGCATCAGATATCCAGCTTGTTGAACATATCTTCAACATCCTCGCAGACAACAAGGCGATTGCCTGCATCCGTATCGTTGAAAGTCCGATAGGTCGTTTCACTGGGAATGGCAACGTCAAAAGGCAGGCCGTTTCGGAGCTCTACCTGTTTATAAAAAAGGGTGATCGCTTGAGTCGTGGTCAGTCCGAGTTTGCGGAAGATGTGATCCGCCTTTTCCTTTAGACCGGGCTCAATGCGGGCGCGTATTGTGGATGATTTATGCATCGTTTACCTCCATTTGTCAGTCAATGTAGCACAAACGGGGTACACCGGCAAGTAATTTAAATACACGCCGCGAAATCAAACCGCCCATTCATTTTATTTGACAATCAATCCCCATTAATTTATAAGTCGTTAAATTCAAAAACAATTTTAATATTTCCACGTATCATTCAGCATCCATGACAGAAAGGATTTGTAATGGACGCCTGCCGATTGAAAGTCCTGTTAATTTTTATGTCCGTGTTCATCCTGGGCTTGCTGCTCGTGTCCATGCCTGTAAATGCCGCTTCCAGGGGAATCAGCGTCACAACCAAAACGTCCTCCGGCGCTGCTAGGGAAATACAGCTTTATTCCGGCTACCATGCATTGGTGATAGGATGCGGTGACTACCGCGCCGGCTGGCCGCGGCTTCCCAATCCGGTAAAGGATGCCAAGGCAGTGGTGGATCTGCTTAAGCGGTCCGGGTGGAATGTGGATTTGCTGGAAGATCCTGACGGAAATTCCTTGAAAAGGGAATTAAACAGGCTGGTTACCGGTCCCGGCCGGGATAAGGAAAAGGCCATTCTGGTGTGGTTTTCCGGGCACGGCCAGACCATCGAAGAGGCCGACGGGACCAAGCTGGGATATCTGGTGCCGGTGGATGCGCCGGACCCGGAAAAGGATTTGCTGGGCTTTATGGAACGGGCCGTGAGCATGCGCCAGGTTGAGACCGTATCCAAACAGATTTTGTCAAAGCATGTGCTGATGCTGTTTGACTCCTGCTTTTCCGGGGCCATCTTTCAAATGGTCCGGGCCAAGCCTTCGGCCTATATCGAGGAGAAAGTATCCTTTCCGGTCAGGCAATTCATTACCGCCGGCACGGAAACCGAACAGGTACCCGATCGGTCGGTTTTTAAGGATGTGTTTATTCAAGGGATAAAGGACGGTTTTGCGGATTTGAACCGAGACACGTATATCACCGGCGAAGAACTCGGCGCATACCTCCAGGAAAAAGTGATTAATTACTCCCGCAAGACCCAGCATCCGCAGTACGGCAAGATCAACAACCCGAAACTGGACAAGGGCGACTTTGTCTTTGCGGTTGCCGGAATCGGTGCTGCAGCGCCGGCAGTGGCTGTAGATGCCGGTTTGTCGGCCGAACGCAAGCGTCTTGAAGAAGAGCGCCAAGAGCTTGAAAAGATGAAAGCTGAGATTGCGGAACGCAAAAGGATTGAGGATGAACGCCGGCAGATCGAGGCTGAAAAACAGAAAATACTGGCCATGGGCAAACGGTCGGATGTTGCCCCCGGCGCCGGCAAAAAAATCCAAAACAGTCTCGGCATGGAGTTTGTTTACATCCGGCCGGGGTCATTTACGATGGGAAGCCCTGCCAATGAATCCGGGCGTGATGATGATGAAAAGCAGCATCAGGTGACCTTGACCAAAGGGTTTTATTTGCAGACCACGGAAGTAACCCAGGGGCAGTGGCAAGCAGTCATGGGCAACAACCCATCAAACTTTAAAAACTGCGGAGAAAGCTGCCCGGTGGAGAGTGTGTCCTGGAACGATGCCCAAGCGTTTATCCAAAAACTGAACCAACAGGATGGGAGCGATGTTTACCGGCTGCCCACCGAAGCCGAGTGGGAATACGCGGCCCGGGCCGGGAGCGCGACAGCCTTTGCCAATGGCGACATTTCGAAAACGGGGTGCGAATATGACGCCAATCTGGATGCCATGGGGTGGTACTGCGGCAATTCAAAAGATACCACTCATAAGGTCGCTCAAAAAAAGTCCAACGCATGGGGCCTGTATGACATGCACGGCAATGTCTGGGAATGGTGCCAGGACTGGTACGGCGACTATTCCTCGGGTTCGGTTACCGATCATAGCGGACAATCAAGCGGCTCGTCCCGTGTGCTTCGGGGCGGCAGCTGGGACGACGGGGCCTGGATACTGCCGCTCCGCCATTCGCTTCTGGCTCAATCCCGGTGATCGCCGCAGGAGCGGCGGTTTCCGGCTTGTCTTGCTTCCAGGTCAGTGAGCCGGGCAAGCAGCGGAGCGCGGAATCGAGCGCAGCAGACGGGCACAGGCCGTTGCGGAGCAGGCCTGTTGCCGTCTGCTGCGGGGCGATGGCGCGTGGAGGGGTGGGTTGCCGGGTTAATAATACCTTTGATCAGGGTGCCCTTGGAATTTCATTCCTAATTCAAAATTCATGAGTTTAGTCAGCCTTTTTAACATGTCCACTCAGTTTAAATTTTTTATAATTCCGCTAAAAAGCTTTAAGGAAGCCGAATCGGATTTGAATCGCTTTTTGCGCTCCGCAAGGGTTCTGACCGTACATCGAGAGTTTGTGGACCAGGGCGATAACTCTTTTTGGTGTCTGGCGGTGGAATATCTTGGCGGCAGCCCTGAGCAGGAATCCGGCAAGGGTGTAAAAAAAAGAAACCAGATCGACTACAAGGAAGTGCTCTCTCCCGAAGATTTTGCGCTGTTTGTCCGCTTAAGGGAGTGGCGAAAGGGAATGGCGGCTAATGAAGCCGTGCCGGTATATACCATTTTTAACAACGAACAACTGGCGGCCATTTCCGAAAAAAAGATTGCAACCCTTGCAGATCTCCAGAAGCTTGAGGGCGTGGGGGAAGCCCGGGTTCGAAAGTATGGAGAAGCTGTCGTTAAAATCGTAAAGCAGGCAAGCGGTTCGGACGACGGGGGGTCTGAGTGAGACGCGCTGGCCGACTATACCCGTTGATCGCTGAACCGGACAATATTCGTTTGGCTTTTTTAAAGGCTGCAAGGGGTAAGCACAACCGTAAAGAGATTGTCAGTTTTAAATCTGATTTTGAAAACAACATCAGAAGGCTTTATGATCAAATAAAGCATCAGTTGCTGGATGTCGGCAAGTATCGCTTTTTCCATGTTTACGACCCTAAAAAGCGCCTGATCTGTGCAGCGGCCTTTGAGGAGCGTGTTCTTCACCACGCAATCATGAATGTGTGTGAGCCGGTTTTGGACACGTATGCGATTTACGATTCATACGCTTGTCGGAAAGGCAAAGGGGCGCAAAAGGCTGTTTTAAGATCCCAGGAGTTTGCGGGGCGCTACCTTTGGTTTTTGAAACTGGATATCCGCAAGTATTTCGATTCAATTGACCACAGGATCCTCATGCAATTCCTTGCGCACCGATTCAAGGACAAAACACTACTTTTGCTGTTTGGCCAAATTATCAAAACTTATCAAACAGAAGCAGACAAGGGGCTGCCGATCGGCAACCTGATTTCCCAGCATCTGGCCAATTTTTACCTTTCCGGATTTGATCACTGGATTAAGGAAGTTCGCAGAGTTCACGGATACATTCGGTATATGGATGATTTTATCCTGTTCAAAGAAGATAAAGCCTCTTTGAAAAATGAACTGCGGCAGATTCAAAGTTTTCTAAAAGAAAACCTAAAATTAGACCTAAAATCGACCACTCAGCTAAACCGAAGCTCAAACGGCATCCCTTTCCTCGGGCTCAGGGTGTTTCCACAAAGGATCCGGCTGTCTCCTTTAAGCAAGCGGCGGTTTATTCGCAAATTTCGATTGTATGAAGAAAATTTCAAAACCGGCAGATGGTCCATCAACATGCTTACGCGTCACATGGAGCCTTTGATTGAGTTTACACAGATGGCAAATGCCGCTGATTTTAGGCGGAATGTAATGATACGTTTTGGGGTTTCGTCCTGAAGCTCGAACCGTGTGCTTCGGGGCGGCAGCTGGAACAACAAGGCCAGGAACTGCCGCTCCGCCAATCGCAACAGGAACAATCCCGGTAATCGCAACAGGAACAACGGTTTCCGGCTTGTCTTGCTTCCAGCTCACAGGGAAATGGCGGAGGCCTGCCCACTGACCCGGACGAAATCCCGTCCCTGGAATTCCAGGGCAAAAACAAACCGCACTGCCGGTGCTGGTAGTTGGGACCGGATGGCCCAGCGAAATCTCCGGCAGTGCAACTTGTCAGAATGGCCGGGATCTTTTTCGCAGTTTTTTGAACAACATAATTGCCGTATCGACCTAATTTCTTACAATTTAATAATAACGACAAGAAATAAAAATCCCTCCCGGCCTCCCTTTGACATAGGGAGGCATAATCCCCCTCTTTGTAAAAGAGGGGATAGGGGAGATTTTTTAATACGATTGAAAAGCAATTACTATCCAATGCCCATCCGAATTTTCACCATACCCTTTGATTCTCACAAGGAGCTTTTTTCCGATGAAGACCTGGGGCAATCTGCCGCAGGGCGATGAATCGTGTATTTTTGTAGGAGCGAGCTTCGCTCGCGATTGGGAATATTTCGCTATCGGATGGAATTCGCAACCAGAGGTTGCTCCTACGGGAAGGTAAATCACGATATGGTGTAGGAGCAAGCTTTGCTTGCGAAAAATAAAGTGATCGGGATTTTCGCCTCCGGGTAATATTCGCAACCGGAGGTTGCTCCTACGGGATCAGAAATTAAACATAATGGAATCGGCTCATCAGAAACATCTTCGAACCGGCAGAACCTCCGAGACGGGCAGGGCGTATTCTCTCACCAAATGCACGGCAAAACGTATATGTCTCACGGATGACCCTGATATTGCTTTGATGGTGATTGACACATTCCTTTGGATGGATACGAATGGGCGGTTCAATCTTGGGGCGTTTGTGATAATGCCTGATCATTATCATATCTGAATCCAAAGTATTTTCAGAGAATTCAATGGCACCTGTTCACGTAGGAGCGGGTATGGCTTACGAATACCATCGTGCGATTAAAATTGCCCCTGGGAGGTAATTGTAACAAGTAAAAACCCGCCCCCCGATCCCCGACGACACCTTTATAATCAGTCAATAGCCCACTTGAGCAGTAAACTTCCCCAGGTAAATCCCGCCCCGAACGCCGCGATGACGATCCAGTCGCCCTTTCGCATCAATTGCTGCTGATATGCTTCCGACATGGCCAGCGGTATGGTTGCCGCGGTGGTATTGCCGTATTTTTCGATGTTCAGCATCACCTGGTCGGGTCGCAGTCCGATCTTTTTGGCCACGGCGTCGATGATTCTATAATTGGCCTGATGGGGGATAAAGAGTTTAATGTCGCTGCCGTTGAGGTTGTTTTTTTTCAATATTCTTGCAACCACATCGGTCATGCCGTTAACGGCGAATTTAAAAACTGTTTTGCCGTCCTGATACAGGTAGTGCATTCTGTTCTCTACGGTTTCATGGGTCGTTGGAACCAGACTTCCGCCGGCGGCAATGCGAAGAAAGTCAGCGCCGGAACCATCCAGATGCAGCGTAAAATCTTTTATACCCAAATCTTTTTCCGGGGTCGGCTCCAGCAGCACGGCGCCGCCGGCGTCGCCGAATAAAATGCAGGTGTTGCGATCCTGATAATCAATAATAGCGCTCATTTTATCGGCGCCGATCACCAGAACTTTTCGATGCCGGCCGGATTCGATAAATTGCGCACCGGTTGCCAGGGCAAACAGAAAACCCGAACAGGCGCCGTTTAAATCAAATCCCCAGCAATTAACGGCGCCTAGTTCCTTTTGGACAAGTGCGGCTGTCGGCGGCACCGTCATATCGGGTGTTGTTGTGGCGACGATTATCAGGTCAAGGTCTGCGGCAGATATTTTTCGCTGCGCCAGAACCATTTTGGCGGATTCAACCGCCATATAGGAAGTCCCCTTGTCTTTTTCAAGAATTCTTCTTTCGCGAATTCCGGTCCGCGTCCTGATCCATTCGTCGTTGGTGTCGACCATCTGTTCCAGATCCTTATTGGTCAGTCTTTTATCCGGCACATAGTGTCCGACGGCGGTAATAATTGCGTGCATGAAACGCTCCCATGACAGTATTAAAAATTAATTTGTTGCCCGAATTGAGCGAAAGATGAGGCTGCCCCAGCTTCCCCCGCTAACGGGATCTTCATTTCACTCGGAAAGGCGTCCAATGGTGAAACAAAAAATGTATCAAAATTCGATTGGGTCTAAAACAAAAAAACTTCTTTTATCATACTCAATTGCATCCTGCAAACAAAAGGAATAAACAGATTTATTTTAAGGATTATATAAATCTATGGAAGGATCTCTATGACGATAAAAAATGGGAGCGGACTCTTGACCGGATTGCCGCCTGGTAAATTTTTAGATACTGGCCGGCAGGTATGGTCCAGGAAACATCCATTGCCATTGCATTCCGGATGAGTTCCTGCCAGCGCTGGGGATCATTTCTGAATAGACCAATGGCGCGCCTGAGCGTTTCGGAGAGCAGCTCGGCTGCCGGCAGGATATCGGCCATGGCAAAGCTATCGGCAACCGCTTCTTTAAAACCGAATCCGTT
This sequence comes from Desulfobacterales bacterium, assembly GCA_029211065.1. NCBI lineage: Bacteria > Pseudomonadati > Thermodesulfobacteriota > Desulfobacteria > Desulfobacterales > Desulfobacterales bacterium. Next base: position 37,083 of record JARGFK010000019.1, on the reverse strand, counting down.
CGCCTTTGCACCTGCCTGCTCATCGGTGACGGTATCCACGATCCCGCCGACAAAACGGACAATGGGAAGGGTGCCATAACGCATGCTGATCATTTGGGCCAGCCCGCAGGGTTCATAGACGCTTGGCATCAGAAACAAGTCTGCGGCGGCATAAATCAGATGGGACAGGCCGGTTTCAAACCCTTCCCAGAAAAAGAGGCTGTTTTTATTCGCTTCCGAAAGGTCTCGTATTTCGGCGGCATACCGCCTGCCCGTGGAATCTTGGGGATGGGCCGAACCCAGGATGGCGATTTGAATATTATCCCATCCGCATAGTTTTTCCAGTATCGGCATGAGAATGGCCGCTTTTTGATCCGTTATCCGCCCGATGAATGCCATTATCAGGGATGCGTCTTTGATTTCTGCAAATGGGTTGAGGCCTTCTTTTTGCCAGCTTTTCAGTAATTTTCGAATCAGCCGTTTTTGTTTTATAACCGAATCAATCGGATCGGATTTTGAAAAATTGTAGGGTGCGATGGTCGGTTCGTTTTTAGGATTCCATTCAGCAGTGTCAATTCCATTGACAATGCCGCATAAGTGACGGGATCTTTCCTGGAGCAGATGGTCGAACCCGCCGCCGAACGCCGGTGTCCGGATTTCATGGGAATAAGTGATGCTGACGGTGTTAATCAGGTCGGCAAATCCCAAACCGCCCTTGGTAAAGTTTAAACGGTTCTGGTGTTCCAACGACCGGGTCTGCAAGGGCTGAAAGAGGCTTTTATCGAAGCCTGCCTGAAAAAGGAGCCTATCGGTCGGTTCGGTAAAGGTGTCGTCGGGAAAGGCGCCCTGATAGAAATAACCGGCATTATGGGTCGTGTAAAGTGTCGCAATTCGCCCAAGATAGGGATCGCTGCGATAAAGGGTGTTCAGGTATACCGGGATTAAGCCGGTGTGCCAGTCATTGCAGTGAATAATATCAGGGTGAAATTTATCAAATGTCCTTAAAAATTCAATGGCGCCTCTGCCTAACAGGATCGCCTGTTCAGGAGAATCGGTTGCCTTGTCAAACGCGTCCATACAAAGCAGATAACAAGGGACCCGGGGTTCATCGTTGTTTGATATCGGAAGAAAATAATGACAGACGTGGGCACGTCGCAATTGACCGCCAAGCGGAATCGGTATCTCTGTGGCAATAACCGAATCGAATCTGTTTTCGACACCTGTGCCTGAGACGGTTTTATATCCCGGCATTAAAACCCGCACATCCATGTCTTCCTTTGCGGCAAGCGCTTTGGCAAGGGCCGTGGCCACATCCCCCAGGCCGCCGGTTCCGTCGATTCCCCTAACCTGGTTGGATACAATCAGGACGCGCAACTTCATTTAATGCTCCTCTCGAACAGATTAAGAAGTCCGGAGATCTAAATATTCCAAGATTTTTCGACGGCCGTCATAAAATTCCATGGCCATCTTTTCCACCACTCGGTCGACTTCATGGTGATAGAATTCCTGCGCCTTTTCAGGGGGGACTCCCATTGACGGTTGCATCCTTCTGACATCCCCGAAAGTTAAGGCCCCCAGTTGCAAAATTTTTTCCCGGCAAAATTCAAGAAATGCCGCAGTATATAAATAGTTGAGGCAAAGCTTTATCGTTTCCGTATCTTGCTTTGAAAGCAGATAGGCAATGCTCTGATACAGTATGTCGATCCACAGGCGGCGCGTTACTCCCAAAAATTCAAAGGAATCGGTATCTCGTGCCGGCATGCCGGCCAGACGGGAATGCGATTTTTCGATGGATGCAAAGGTGCCGGGCAGCAGCACTTTTTTCATGGGCGCTTTAAACTGGTTGAACCTTTCAATCAATACATTTCGCTTGATATCGACATTAAATACATTCGTAAAGCCCGGGTCAATAAATGCAATACCGGTTTGGTCCGCCCCCCATGTTGTCGGGCGCTTGACGGGGAAGTCATCCTTCAGTATGCGCATCAGTCGCCCGTCTTTTTTTTCGTAGTGCATCATTCTGCCAAGTGCCGCACCGATAACCTCACCGGGCATAACGGACAGTTTGGCGTCGTCGGTGATGTCATGCAACTTAGCGCCCAGGTAGGCTTCATAGATGATAACATCGGGATCGGCGATATTGTCAAATGTCGTTGCAATATCGGTCCCGTAGCGGCGCCGGTGTTCATCCCATTCCGCATTGCGTTCATGCCGCACAGCCCCGGCCGATAGGACAATGTCTCCGGAAATTCCCCCGGGTACGTATTTACCCATGAGCGTTGTCAGGGGTCCCACCACAAATCGGGTAAGAGATGCGTCGACAAAATGGCGGGCATAACGGGCCGTAATAAAGAATTCTTTGTTTTTGTTATCGGTTTGATGCAGTGTTTGGATCTGCCCAAACACTGCAAACCATGGCTTCAGATCGTTTCGCAAGTCGCCGTCCAGCAGGATCAGTTTTGTCATGGTCGGACACCCCCCGACCTCATCAAAGATGAGTTTCAGGGCGCTGCCCTTACCCGGGGTGCGGTCGTTTTTGTATCCATCATAGGGGACGGCCGCTACCAGTAGATTTTTTGAAAGGGAAGGGCCTAACTGCCGGAAAGTTTCCGCTGAGGCTTCCAGTGCGGCCGCAAGGGTCGAATTATCGGGCGAATCCATCCGGCAGGTTCCATCCGACACGATAAAGGCGACCTTCCTGCCCGGATAAATTTCGGCGACAGCCTTTAACCCACCGGCAAGTTCCTTGCCGATATTGTCGGCATTCTGAAAGGTTGGATGCCCGACCACGATTTCGGTTTTAGATCGGGACAGAAGTTCACCCAATTCACCTTCAGCTAATGGGCATACACCCTGGTAAAGGCCGTCAGCTAATGTAAAGATCGACATGCGCTCCTCCTTTGTTAAGGAATTGCGTGGGAGTCCCGGCGCATTTACTCAGAAACCTGATAACGGTTTGCCTGCACTTGCAACAACGGGGTTTAGGCCGCGTCATCTATGGCTTTCCCCTACCCACCGCAGCGGGACTGTGGCGTAATCTTTAAATACCTAACTTATACCGCTTTACATAATAAAGTTCCGAAACAATGAATTGCGGTATAAGCGGTTGTAGAAAAAAACGTTGGGATAACGGAACGTTTTTTTGACAACCGCTATAAAGGTGCAGTGAAACCCATTTCATGTCAAGGAAAAATTGAGGCTGAACGGGTTGATGGACCAAAGGCGTTCAGGGTCAACCCAGTGATGATCACACGGAACCTTGTGTCGATGGGTGGTACGATGGGAACGACCCAGGGAGGTCGGCTTAAGTCTGAAGATGACGGAAGCCCTGATCCTTCATTTCGGCGTCTGGAAATTGATTCAGGGTCATGGGTCAGGTCTAATGGCAGGAAGCTGTCAATCCGTCGTAGCCAACAAGATCGGTTGTCGATAATATTGTCGAAAAGTGTTTACAGCGATTTGAAAATGCATTGAATGAGAATGCTTCATCGGAAATGAAAGGCAATTTTGCCCAGCGCCTTTCATTTCGGTATGAATTGAATCCATCCGGAGTCCGCATTGGAGAATGTTGTATATAAGATCAGACGCAGAACGGATACTGCGAAAAGATCTAAAATGCTCTATTGATTTTGTTCCTTAGTTTTCCGGAGCACTTAAATGTAACAACTTTTCGTTCGCGCAGAATCAGGTCTGATCCGGTAGCAGGATTTCGTCCCCGGCGTTTGTTTTTATCTTTCACGCAGAATTTTCCAAATCCTGAGATTAACACATCATCGCCCTTTTGCAATTTCCCTTTGATAATTTCAAGCAGGGTTTCGATTAGCTCGACAGATTTTTTCTTCGTAAATCCCAGTTCGTGTACCTTTTTAACAATATCATTTTTAGTTAATGCCATAACGCCTCCTCAAAGGACATTTCCACTTGCAGTGGTAACGAGTCGACCTTGCCCATTTACGTTGAATTGTTGTCGATGATTTGTTTTCACTAAGGTCAAAGTGTTTCCAGTAGTGCCCGGTCCAGTTTGACTACCGGCGTTTCAAGGACTATTTTTGTTTGAAAATTTGTAAAAAAATAAATGTTATTTGCAACTAACTGATTTTTTAATATATAATATAAATACCCATTGGTCAAGAGGGATTATTGCTGAAAATTAAGATGACTGAATTTATTCATCTTTGGTTTGTTCCACATCTTCCTTTTTGGCAGGACTAAGTTCATCGATATTTTTGATGATCGTATTGACCTTTTTAATGATTTCGTCAATTTCAGCCTTTAATTTTCTATCATCGGTATCTGCCATTTTATTTTTCCGTTACACAAGGTGACCGGCGTGCAATATTTTTTTTTAGTTTCGTGAAGAAAGGGCATCATGTTTTATTTTTTGAAAAAGATGATTCGCAAAAAATAAGCTTAATGGTATAGAAAATATTTTACCAACAGGCTATAAGCAAAGGATTTGTTGGTATGACCGAAAAATCCTTTGGGTTAACTGACGCCAGCGTTTGGACGTGACCCTTGGATCTGCTGATTCAGAATATCTTAGCACATATAATAATTATAGTTACTTAGCAAGATTTTTTTGTATTTTTGTTTCATGTTGATTACCCGCAGAAATCGGGGATAATAAAAGACATGCGACTGACAATCGCAATTCACGGATAAAGACTTTAAGTGAAAGGATTAGGATCATCATGAATACCATCACCCATGACTTCAAGGTCATGACCTCGGGCACCTTTACAGCAGCATATCTTGAACTCATTCCACAGATAGCGCTTTTTACCAAGAAAAAAATCGTTACAGCCGCAACTTCCATCGGAACAGGTGAGAACTCCATCCCAAATCGGTTGAAACGTGGAGAGGCCGTGGACGTTGTCATTGTGGCCGATGCGGTTCTGCGGGGATTTATCCGGGACGGTTTGGTTTTGGCCCAAACTTATACCCCTGTCGTGCGGTCGGTGATTGGAATGGCTGTCCGGGCCGGCGCACCCATTCCGGACATCGGCACGGTCGAGGCGCTCAAACGCACGCTTCTGCAGGCGAAATCCATCGCATACTCAGCCAGTGTCAGCGGTCAATACCTCACTACCGAGTTGTATCAGCGCTTGGGCATTGCAGACCAGGTGACAGGCAAAAGCCGGCGCATCGGCGGAGGTGTGCGGGTCGGCGCCGTGGTTTCGCGTGGGGAGGCAGAGATCGGCTTTCAGCAGATCAGCGAACTGCTCCCTGTCCCTGGGATAGCGCATATCACTCCGCTCCCGACGGAGGTTCAAAAGGTCTCGGTGTTTTCGGCTGGTGTTGCCGCCAGTTCCGCGGATCCGGACCTGGCCCACGCAGTGATCAAATTCTTCACGTCCCCGGAGGCGGCCCACGCCATTACGAAAAGCGGATTGGAACCCATTGGTAATCGATAAGGGGCGTCTTTATAAATTCCGATTGCATTTAAGTGATGAATAGGCTAAATTTTTATTCGTATTTTTTAGGCAGAACATCAAAAAAAAGGTCAAAGTGCGGCATTTTGACGCATTTTTGAATTTAAAAACAAAAAAGGGACTTCGGGAATAACAACCCGAAATCCCTTCAAATTTTATGGAGCCGGCGCGCGGAGTTGAACCGCGGACCTGCTGATTACGAATCAGCTGCTCTACCAGCTGAGCTACGCCGGCTCAGGCTGTGCATTACGTTGTTTATGAGCCAAAATCAAGAAAAATTTTCATATGAAAAATTAGCGGACTCTCTTCGCAAGGGGGCCGCCGGTGTCGACGCCACCGGTCTTTCCAAAGCAGCCGGGGCTTGTGTTGCCGCCAGGCTGCACCGGAAACTGAACATACCGCTTGTTGTGGTCACAGCTTCGGCAAAGGAAGGGGAACGGTTTGTCGATGATTTTTGTTTTTTTTCAAATAGGTCCGCCCAGAGCATTTTTTATTTTCCGCCTTATAATATCATGCCGTTTAAACGGGTATCCTACCACAATGAAACGGCAGCCGGACGGATTCGCACCCTTTACAATTTAATCGACAGCTCCCAGCCGTCGATCTTGGTCACCAGCGTTGATGCTGTCCTGCAGAAGCTTATTCCCCGCTCGGAACTATGTCGGTTCGCAGAACTCATCCAGAAGGATGAGGAAATCAACCGGGACCTGTTGATCAAAAAGCTAACAAGCGGCGGCTATATTAATACTGCGATTGTGGAAGAACCCGGTGATTTCAGTATCCGGGGAGGCATCGTCGATATTTTTTCAACCACTTATGCCGATCCACTCAGGATCGAGATGGTTGGAGACACGGTCGAAGCCCTGCGGTTTTTCTCAACCACGACCCAGCGAACCATTCGCCATATCCATGAAGCCGTAATCCTGCCGGCCAAAGAGGTGATCCTGACGCCGGATTCTCTTCCTGAAATCATCAGTCGGATCAGAGAACAGGCCGCCTCTTTGGAAATGCCGGTTACACGCGTTCGCGAATATATTCGGTGCATCAAAGACGAAGGTGTGTTTTCAGGTGTCGAGAGTTTGATACCTTTAATTTATACCCTTCCAGGGACTTTTTTCGATTATATACCCAAAGAAGCCCTTTATATCCTGTCTGATCCGGGGGAACTTGAAAGGGCGGCGGAAACCTTTGCGGCCCAGGCCGACAAAAATTTCAAGACTGCCTGTGAAGCGGGCAAATTGTGTCTGCGGCCGGAAGCTTCCTATATGGACTGGCAAACGGCCATGGAGGCGATCAATCGATCGGCAGTGTGTTCGTTCCATCCGCTTCCGATTCAAAAGGAAACGACCGCGCCAGAGCGGCGCCCGCTGCAGATTCACTTTTCAGTATCCGACAATACCGCTTTAAGTGCGGCATTAAACATTACCAATAAAAAGGAGAACCTGCTGCTGCCGCTCGCCAGGCGCATTGGCGATCTTGAAAAAGCCGGAAATCTGGTCCTGCTGGTCTGCCGGACCGAGTCCCAGGCCCATCGGCTTAAGGCTTTGCTGATCCCGTATGGTATTCACCCGGGTTTTATGGAGAATTTTCCGACACCGGTAAAACCCAAGGGTGCCGTTTATATCTGCCCGGGGGCGTTGTCGGCCGGTTTGATATGGCCTGAAGAAGGGTTGGCCGTCATAACGGAGGCGGAAATTTTCGGGGCCAGAGCGCACAAGCGCAAGATCCAGAGAAAAGAGGTGATCGACAAACTCCTTGGGGTTGAAGACCTCAAGAGCGGGGACTTTGTTGTTCATATTGAGCATGGCATCGGACACTACCGGGGGCTTGCAAAGCTGAACCTAAACGGGAGCGAAAACGATTTTCTTCTGATCGAATACCGGGACAACGACAAGCTCTACCTGCCGGTGGATCGCCTGGGTCTGGTGCAGAAATATCTGGGAATGAATGACGCCGAACCGCTGCTGGATAAACTGGGAGGCACATCATGGGACCGGGTCAAAAAGAAGATAAAAAAATCGGTTGAAAAAATTGCCGGTGAGTTGCTCCAGATTTATGCGCAGCGGACAGTCAGCAAGGGGTACAGTTATGAGGCGCCCGACGGCTATTATCAGGATTTTGAAGCTGCGTTTCCCTATGATGAGACCGCCGATCAGATCAAAGCGATCCAGCAGGTTATGGACGATCTCGCGCGGCCGATTCCAATGGACCGGCTGGTGTGCGGCGATGTCGGATACGGTAAAACCGAGGTGGCGCTGCGGGCTGCGTTTGTTGCCGTAAATGCCGGCAAACAGGTTGCTGTGCTGGTTCCCACCACCGTTCTGGCGGAACAGCATTATACAACCTTTTCAAGCAGGTTTAAACGCTATCCCGTTCAAATCGCTTCTTTGAGCCGATTCCGGTCTCTGAAAGAGCAGCGCACCATCATCGATGACCTCAAAGCCGGCAGGACCGATATTGTCATCGGAACGCATCGGCTGCTTCAAAAAGATGTTTTGTTCAAGGATCTGGGTCTGATTGTTCTGGATGAAGAGCAGCGCTTCGGGGTGCGACACAAAGAACAACTTAAAAAAATCAGGAGCACGGTGGACGTATTGGCTCTGTCGGCAACCCCGATCCCCCGAACCCTGCATATGTCGCTGATGGGCATCCGCGATATCAGCCTGATTTCAACACCGCCGGAGCATCGTCATGCCATCATTACTTATATTTGCGAATTGGATGACGCCATTATTGCTGAAGCCATTCGCAAGGAACTCAACCGCAACGGGCAACTTTTTTTCGTTCATAACAATATCCACAGTATCCAGGCGATGGCGGCGCACCTGCAGCGCCTGGTTCCTGATGTGCGGCTGGGAGTGGCCCACGGCCGAATGGACGAAGGGGCACTGGAAAAGGTCATGTTGAAATTCGCCGCCAGAGAGATCGATATGCTGGTTTGCACAACCATCATCGAGTCCGGACTGGATATTCCTTCGGCCAACACCATTCTGGTCAACCGGGCGGACCGGTTCGGCCTATCCCAGATGTACCAGCTGCGCGGGCGTGTGGGACGCGCTGAAGAGCAGGCCTATGCCTATTTGTTTATACCGTCAGAGAGCCTGATGGGTAAAGATGCGCAGAAGCGCCTGAAGGTCCTGATGGAACACAGTGACCTCGGGTCCGGTTTCCAAATAGCGATGAATGATTTGAAAATCAGAGGCGGTGGAACGATTTTGGGGGCCTCCCAGTCGGGTCATGTCGCGGCTGTGGGGTATGATATGTACTTGAAGCTGATGGAAAACGCCATCGCAGAGCTTAAGGGGGAGCCCGTTTTGCCGGACTTGGATCCGGAAATAAACATTGCAATGTCGGCCTTTATAACGGAAGGGTATATGCCGGATATTGACCAGCGGCTGCTGGCCTATCGCCAGTTGGCAAAAATGACGGAACTTTCAGAAATTGCCGATTTCAAATCAGGACTGCTGGATCGTTATGGCGCCATTCCGGCTGAAGTATCCAATCTGCTTCTGAAAATTATGCTGAGAGTCCTTTGTATCAAGGCCGGCATAAAAAAACTGGAACTGGGCGACCACCGGCTGGCAGTGCAATTTTCAGAACCGCATCAAAAAAATCCGGCCGGTATCATCAATATGGTGGTTGCAAACGGGAAACGCTTCCAGTTGACGCCCGACGGCACCTTAATCATCCGGCTGAATAAAAGTAGCACCGGGGGGCTTTGGGGCGAGGCTAAAAACATCTTGAAAGAAATTATTCAACATGGTAACGGCTGAACACCTTCCGGTTGCGTTAAAAAAGAAAACAATACGGGTATTTTGCCGGTAAGTTTTAAGGTGAGTGCGAATGGTGCTGCGCTAGCCATGTTGCTATTTTTAACGTTTTCTGATGAAATATCCAATGCCCGAATACCCGACAACAGAAATGATGATGAATTAACCCTGCGACAACAGGTTTAGCCATACTTTGGGGTGCGTCTCTTATGCGATACGGCTCGAACACGAAAACAAAAATACGGTTACCGGAACGGTTGCTTCATGCCGCTTATCCGCCATTGATTTTGGCCGCCGTCATATTATCCGTATTATTCCTGTCTTCCTGCACGGATACGGCGCTTAATTTTGACGATGCGTATTTGATTCAGGTCAGCGAACGGGTCGTGACCGTCAGCGATTTTAATCAGGCGTTTGAAATTGCGAAAAGCGCGTATCCGCATAATCTCTCGCAGAATTCGGTTTTATTTAAAGAGGCACAGGTTCGCATGCTCAATCAGATGATCGAAGAACTGCTCGTGCTGCAACGGGCGGCAGAACTGCAGATCGAGCTTACTGAATCTGAAGTCACCCAGGCGATTGCAAATATCAAAGCGGATTATCCCGAAGGCGTTTTCGAACAGATGTTGCTTGAATATGCCGTTTCTTACAGTTTCTGGGAAAAAAGATTGAAAATAAGGTTGATGATGGAAAAGGTAGTTGAACGGGAGGTGCACCAGAATATTACCTTGACGCCGGAGGAAATTGCCAGGTTTTATAAGGAAAATTATAAAGGAAAACAGCCGGCTCCGGACAAGGATCAGGAAAAGACAGATATAAACAGATTAATTGTCAAACAGTTGCGACGACAAAAAGCAGAAGCGGCTTATCTGCTTTGGATAAAAAATCTGAGAGAGAAATATACGGTCGATATTAATCAGTCGCAATGGAAGCGGCTGACCGGTCTTTAAATCGTAACAGGAAAAATATGCGTTATAGATGGGAACGAAAAAAAAACAATGCCTGGATGTTCGGCCTTATGTATATGGGCTTTTTCGTCTGGGTGGGTGTGGTTGGGATTGCGACGGTCCATGGTGCCGAAATCGTTGATCGAATTGTCGCAGTTGTCAACGACGACATCATCACGCTCAATGATTTAGACCATGCACTCAAACCCTATATGAGCCAGATCAAATCGATGGGTTATACCGCCGAGACGGGATCCGACGTACCAGCCAAACTCCGGAAGGATATTCTAAATCGCCTGATCGACCAAAAGCTTACCGATCAGGAGATCAAGAAAGCCAGGCTCGCGGTCAGTGAAGCGGAAGTCGACAGTGCCGTTGAGAGAATAAAAGAAAAAAACCTTTATTCCGATGCGGACTTCCGAAAGGCTTTGGCCGAAGAAGGATTGTCCCTGGAAGAATTTCGCAAAAACATGAAGGAGCAGATTCTGCGGTCCCGGCTCGTCAATCGGGAAGTTAAATCCAAGATTGTCGTTACCGAACAAGATGTCAAAGCGTATTATGAAGCCCATTCTGAGGAATTCGGCCGTGAACAGACATATCACCTCCGGAATATTATCATGAGGCTGCCCCGGATGGCCGGTGAGGCTGAAAAACAGGATGCCTTGAAAAGGATGGCGGGGGTCCTGGAAAAATTAAACAATGGGGAATCGTTTGAACATCTGGCCAGACAGTATTCCGAATCGAATCTGTCTGCCGAGGGCGGGGATCTTGGGTTTTTTAAACTGGAAGCCCTTTCGCCACAGCTCCAAGAGGCCCTGAAGGATTTAGATGCGGGCAATTTTACCCCCGTGATCGAGACGGACCAGGGATTTCAGATCTTTTATATTCAGGAAATCAGGAAGGCACCGGGCAAGCCGCTAACGGAGGTTGCAGCCGAGATTCAGGAAAAATTATACAATGAAATAGTAGAAAAGAAATTTAACCAATGGCTGGGAGAACTCCGCAATCGTTCACATATCAAGGTCATAGAGTAGTATCAACGGGTATTCATGAAAACCATCGTGGCAAATAAGAGATCGCTGTCGTTTGGACGGTATTTAAAGAATGTCCGGCTTGACAGGGGCATCAACCTGCAGCAGGTCTCAATGGAAACCCGGATCGGAATAGACAATCTGCTTGCAATTGAGCGGGAGGATCACGACCGGCTGCCTGCCGAGGTTTTCGTTAAAGGCTTTATACGCGGCTATGCCAAGTCGGTCGGCGCAGATGCGGACGATGCCGTCCGGCTCTATTTGTCCGGCCGCAGGACGTTCCAGGAAACGGCCCGGGTTGATGCCGATTTGATAAAGTCCGGCATAAATTTCTGGCCGCGCCTCCTGCTGTCCCTGGGCGTTTTGTTTTGCATTATGACGCTGTCGGTCTTCATAACGTCGTTTCCCCGGAAGAGCGATGTAAAAAAAGAAAAACTCAGACCCAAAGCGATTACAAAAAATGAGCTGGCCGTGAGTACCCCCCTGCCCCAGCAGACAGCGTCTCCGCTTATGCCCCTGCCGACCGTAGTCCCTGAGAAGTTGCTGCTGAAAATCTTAACCGTCGAAAAGACATGGCTTAAAGTCATTATCGATGATCAGAAATCACGGGAATACAGCCTGAATCCCGGCGATCGGCTGGAGCTTGAAGCGTTGTCCGAATTCAACCTGCTGATCGGCAATGCGGCGGGCGTCCATTTGAATATCAACGACAAGGACCTCCCTGTTCCCGGCAACAAGGGTCAGGTCGTAGCCCTCAAGATTCCGTAATGCCGGTAAAAAGCCTGCTGAAAACGGATCGCTCCTGAACCGGATAACAGGTGGTGAAAATTATGCAGCCTGATCAAAATAAAATTCTGATTGAAAGCATCAAGCGGTTATTGCGTCGGGAGGCTACATCTTATCTTCGCAAGATCGTGAATAAAACGCATGCCGCGGACCTGTCGATCGTCTTTAGGGCATTATCATTGACCGATCAGCGTAAGCTCTTTGAAATGATTGAAGACACGGAGCAGAAAGGCATATTGTTCCGTGAGCTTGATGAGGATACATTTCTGCAGATCATTGACGACATGTCGCCGGATAGTGTCGTTGAAATCCTGGAAAGCATGCCCACCGATGATATTGCCGATCTTATCGGCCGGCTGCCGGATGAAAAATCGGAAGTATTTCTGGAAAAAATGAAAAAGGAGGGATCCGAGGAAGTTGAAGGACTGCTTCGCTATGACGATGATACCGCCGGCGGCATTATGGTTCCGGATTTTATTGCATTAAGACAAAATGTCACAGCCAGGCAAGCGATCGAGTCGCTGCAAAAAGAGCACCTCGATGTTGAGATGCCATTTTACCTTTATGTGGTGGATGAGTATGGAAAACTGGTGGGTGTCAGCTCTCTGCGGCAGCTGGTTGTCGTCACGCCGGAAACCCGCCTGAAAGACTTCATGTCCACCGATGTCATTTCCGTTCGAACCGACGTCGATCAGGAGGAAGTCGCGCGGATTGTGGCACGGTATGATTTTTTGGCAGTTCCGGTGGTTGATGAGGCCAACCGCCTCGTCGGTATCGTTACCGTGGACGATGTCATCGATATCATGCGGAAAGAAGCGACCGAGGATATCCTTAAAATGGCCGGCGCCGGCGAGGAGTTTGTTGAGACCAAATCCGTTTTAAGGAGCACCCGCATCCGGCTGCCCTGGCTGTTTGCCAGCTGTCTGGGGGGATCGTTGCGTTTTATATTATCGGCCGGTTTGAGGGGAGTTTAAGCAAATTCGCCTATCTGGCCGCTTTTATACCGGTTATCATGGGAATGGGGGGAAATATCGGCACCCAGTCATCAACGATCGTGGTCCGCGGACTTGCCACCGGTCGTCTGAACATCCGTGATATCTGGACGGTTGTTTTGAAAGAACTGAGCATCGGTCTTATCCTGGGGGGCGTCTATGGGCTGCTGATCGGAACGGTGGCGCATATGCGCTATAATATCCTGGCACTGGCATTTTCCGTCGGGATTGCCGTGGTCAGCTCCATGACGGTTGCCGCTCTGGTGGGCTCACTGGTTCCGATGTGCTTTGCACGGGTCAATATTGATCCTGCGGTTGCAACTGGTCCGTTTGTAACAACCGCCATTGATATCATCAGTGTGTTTTTCTATTTTCAAATCGCGACAACGCTTCTTAATATATGAAAACATGTCAAGCTTTTCAACACCCGCCATTATGCTCCGCCGAACCGACTTTGGCGATTATGATCTTATCATTACATTTTTCTCCCTGAGCAGGGGTAAGATTTCCGTTATCGCCAAGTCTGCCAAAAAAAGCACCAAACGATTTTCAGGCGTCCTGGAGCTTTTTTCCGGGTTGGAGATTGTATGCCGGGAACCGCGTACCAAAGGGCTGCCGGTGCTGGAAGAAGCCACTTTGCGGCAGCCCTTTGCCGGTATCCGGGCCGATATTTATAAAACCGCCTATGCCAGTTACTGGGTCGAGCTGGTTCAAGGGTGGATTGAAGAGAACGAAAAACAGGTTTCGCTTTACCGTCTGCTGGAGTATGTTTTAAGGCAACTGGACGTCGGCAAAGTGCCGGAAGCGGCCCTGAGCGTCCTCTTTCAGATGAGATTCATGCGATTGTGCGGACTTTCACCCAATCTGGTAAATTGCAGCAGCTGTAGGGCCGAAATCGACCAGACCCATAAAAACAATCTGGCGGTTGATCTGTCAAAGGGAGGTATTTTATGCAGCCGATGCGTTGCAGAGTCGCCCCGCCAGATGGTTTTATCCAAAGGAACCATCAAACAGCTCATCTGGGCCGAGAGCGGTAATATCGCCACAGCCGGCCGGATTCGTTTCACGCCCCAGGCCTTAAAGGAAGGACAGCTATTTTTAGAAGATTTTGTGCCGTTTCATCTGGGGAAGAAACCGCGCAGCCTTGCATTTCTGCAGAAAATACGCGGGTAAGGGAACAAAATGACAAAACAGTCCAAAAACGTTCTAAAAACCTCCGGGATGGGGTGGCCGCTGGAAAAAATCGAAGCCTCGGCGCCGTGCCGTGTTGACATTGGCGGCACCCTTGACATCAGCACATTTTATTATCCCCTTTGCGGGCTGGCGCCCTGCACCGTTAATCTGGCTTTAAACTTAAGAACACGGGTCACGCTGATCCCCAACAGCAATCTGAAAGTCAAGGTTTCTTCCAGGGGGTTTAAGAGCGCAGAGTATGCTGTCGGGGATGCGCCTTTTCAACATCCGCTGGGGCTTATGTTTGCCGTTGCCGCCTTTTTCAGAGCTGAGGGGGTACACATCCTGATTGATTCGGTTTCGCCTCCCCAAAGCGCACTGGGTGGATCTTCGGTGGCGGCTGTGGCCCTTGTTGCAGCGTTTGCCAAGGCCCGGGGACAAATCGGGACGCTGACCCCGGCGCTGAGAACTAAAATTGCGATCTTGGCGCACGAAATCGAGGCAAGCGTGGCGGGCGTGCCCTGTGGGTTGCAGGATCAACTGGCTGCCGCATTTGGGGGGGGGCATGCATGGTATTGGCAGGCCGGCCTCAAGGGCTCCGGCTTCAGGCGCAGAACCCTCCTGGACCGAAAGGCATGTAACAAGATCGGGCGCCATTTACTGCTGGCTTATTGCGGGATTCCCCATGAGTCCAAAAATATTAATTCCAGGTGGGTCGGTCAGTTTCTCAAAGGATCCCACCGGGACCGCTGGCAGGAAATCGTGTTGTGTACCCACCGCTTTGCTGAAGCCATCACGGTAGAGGATTATAGCGCTGCCGCTGCGGCGATGAACAGGGAAACGGCGATCCGCAGAAAAATGACGCCGGATGTGCTGGATGCTGTGGGCCGGCGTTTGGTAGATGCTGCCGTACGTACCAACTGCGGCGCTCGATTTGCGGGCGCCGGCGGCGGCGGATGCATCTGGGCCCTTGGCCATCTGGAGGATATTGACAGGCTGAGGGGTCTATGGGAGACGATCCTTTCCGAAAGAACGGACGCCCGCCTGCTGGCGGCGTTGATTGATACGGAGGGGTTATCTCTGACTGCTGGGCCTTAAGTGAACCGGCATCAGGATGGCGCCGGCAACGACCCGATTTCGCGCCGCGATTACGCCATGATCCAGTCAAACGGTCTCCATCGGGTTTTTGATTGACTACGGTGTGTCTAAGTAATAATGATTCCTTTGGTATTAGCGTTGAGCAACGATTGCTGTTGCCGAAATTACGCAGCGTTTCAGTTTTCGGATAATTCCGTCTCAAATGGAAAATATGTGTGAATACGGTTGTGAAGGATAGAAAAAATGAATTTTCAACAAGTGATACTTTCATTGCAGAGATTTTGGAGCCGAAAAGGCTGCCTGTTGGTTCAACCCTATGATCTGGAGGTGGGGGCCGGGACATTTCATCCGGCAACACTCTTAAGGGCGTTGGGGCCTGAACCATGGAAGGTAGCGTATGTCCAGCCTTCCCGGCGGCCCACGGACGGACGATATGGCGAAAACCCCAATCGGTTGCAGCATTATTACCAGTATCAGGTGGTCCTGAAGCCCTCACCCCATGATGTCCAGAAGCTCTACCTGCAAAGTCTTAAAGCGCTCGGAATCGATCCGCTTGAGCACGACATCCGATTTGTGGAGGATGACTGGGAGTCCCCCACACTGGGCGCTTCCGGACTGGGCTGGGAAGTCTGGCTGGACGGTATGGAGATTACTCAGTTTACCTATTTTCAGATGGCCGGCAGCATTGAACTTTTCCCCACATCCGTCGAAATTACCTACGGCCTGGAGCGTATTTGCATGTATTTGCAGGGCAAGGAGAACGTATACGAACTGCAGTGGAATGACCGGGTTACCTATGGTGACGTCCATCACCAGCAGGAAGTGGAACAGTCGACCTATAATTTCGAACTGGCGGATGTCGACATGCTGCTGAATCTTTTCAACACATATGAGTCCGAATCACGGCGAATTATTCAGGAAAAACTGGTACTGCCGGCCTATGAATACTGCTTGAAGTGCTCACACACCTTCAACCTTCTGGATGCCCGCGGTGCGATCAGCGTGACGGAAAGAACCGGTTATATCGCCCGGATTCGCAATCTGGCCAGAACTTGTGCGGAAGCATATCTGGAGCAGCGGGAGAGGCTGGGATTTCCCATGCAGAAAAAACAGGCGTTATAAAAGTATAAACGGAAAAAAAATGAAACCATTATTGATAGAGTTGGGAACAGAGGAAATTCCGGCCGGTTATATCCGGCCTGCGCTGGATGGTTTTGCGGCACTGCTGCAGCAGGAGTTGGATCAGAACCGGATTGGATACGGCAACGTCAGGATGTTTGGAACGCCCCGCCGGATCGCGCTGACGGTTGAAGCGGTTGCCGCCAAACAGAGCGCTCTGATTACGGAAGTGCTGGGCCCTCCTGAACGGATCGGTTTTGATGACGACGGCAACCCCACCGTAGCCGCCTGTAAATTTGCCGAAAAAATCGGTGTTCCCCTCAACCGGATCATAATCAAGGAAACACCCAAGGGGTCATACCTGTGTGCCAAAAAGGCAGAGCGCGGGCTTTCAACCAAAACGCTGCTGACGCGCATCCTGCCCCGGACGATTCTGGCGATACCCTTTCCCAAGACAATGAGATGGGCCGGTTTGAAGATTTTATTCGCAAGACCGATTCACTCCATCCTGGCCCTTTGGGGAGACCAGGTTGTTTCTTTTCGTTTGGGAAATATCACCAGCGGCCGCTATACCTCCGGACACAGGTTTATGCAGCCGGGTAAAATTAAAATTGCCGATCCCGACACCTATGTGACGGCCCTGCAGCGCGCCCATGTCATCGCCGATATGGCTGAACGCAGAACGCTGCTTTTGAACGAAATTGAAAAAGCAGCCGCTGCCAGCGGCGGTTCTATCCTGCCCGACGAAGAGTTGGTGGAAATTGTTACCAACCTGGTTGAATTTCCCAAGGCAGTGCTGGGGCGCTTTGATAAAAAGTTTTTAGAGCTTCCCCAGGAGGTATTGATTACGGCCATGCGCGAACATCAAAAGTATTTTGCCGTGATCGACAAACAGGAAGGGCTGCTGCCCTGTTTTGTGGCGGTCAACAACACCCAAGCAAAAGATATGGATCTGGTCGCCAAGGGGCATGAACGGGTCTTGCGAGCCCGGCTTGAAGATGCCCGCTTTTTTTATAAAAGCGATCTGGCGGAATCGATGGACGCGCGGGTCGAAAAGCTGCGCGGTGTTCTGTTTCAGGCCGAGCTGGGAAGCGTTTATGAGAAGGTCATGCGCCTGATCCGTTTGGTTGACTTTTTGTCCCAAGAGACCGGTCTGGATTCAGAGACCCGGGAAAAGGTCGGCCGGGCTGCTTTATTAAGCAAATCGGACCTGGTCTGCCAGGTCGTGGGTGAATTTCCCAAACTGCAAGGCATCATGGGACGGGTTTATGCCCAGATCGGTGGTGAGTCTCAAATCGTGGCGCTGGCCATCGGCGAACATTATCAGCCGACATATTCAGGCGGCGCGCTGCCCCAATCAATCGCCGGGGCGCTGCTGGGTATTGCCGACAAGATCGACACCATTTGCGGTTGTTTCCGGGTGGGATTGATCCCCACGGGGGCATCAGATCCTTATGCCCTCAGGCGCCAGGGGATCGGCATCATTCAAATCATGCTTTCGCAAAACCTTTACCTGTCATTGCGTCAACTGATTGAAAAGAGTCTGGCCCTGTTTGCCGACACACGTGATGCCGAATTCAGCCAAACCGTCGAGCGGGTCTACACGTTTCTGCGGGATCGCATTGCGCATCTGCTGGCGGAGGGAGGTTTTTCAAAAGACGTGATTGCCGCTGTCGTGAGTGTTTCCGTCGACCATGTGCCGAATGTCTGGAAAAGGGTTCAAGCCCTGCAGGTCTTAAAATCGGAACCGGACTTTGAACCGCTGGCCATTGCGTTTAAACGGGTGGTTAATATCATTAAACAGGCCGGCGGGAGGGAAATAGATCACGGTGCCGGAGCTGTTGATGTAAGCCTTTTTCAGCACGATTGTGAAACGTCTCTTTTTGCAGCTTATAAAAAAGTAAAGGAAAAAGTGACGGATCATCTGAATCAGGGGGCTTTTAACGAAGCGCTGTTGGATATTGCATCCTTGCGGGATTCTGTTGACGCATTTTTTGACGGGGTTATGGTGATGGACGAAGATGTGCGGCTACGCGCCAATCGCCTGGCTCTGATGGGGCAGATCTCAGCGCTGTTCAGCCTTTTTGCCGATTTTTCTAAAATTTCAACCTAAAATTTATGATGGGAGGAACATATGGCGTTTGACCCTGAGAAGGACAAGGTTTTAAAAAAATGGGTATGCGAGGAAACCGGACTGGTGGTTTCTATCAACCAGTACGCAAATGGCGAGCCGAAAGTTCAGATCGGCCCGCGGGTGATTAAAACAAAAGAGGGGAAAGAATCCCAGCGCAAGGCCGGCCGGATGACCATCGAGGACCTGATGTGGTTTTATGAGATCATTGACGATGTCAAGGACTCCCTGTCGCAACTGGCCGGACCGGCCTGATGGAGACGGGCAATGAAGAGCCGTCAATCCAAGATTCTGAGCGAACTTCCTTAAGGAAATCCCCCCGTTCCCCCCTTTGAAAAAAAAGGGGGGCGGAGAGGGAATTGTAAAAATGAGGGGAATTATACTCCTCCCTTTTTTAAAGGGAGGCCGGGAGGGATTTTGAAACGTATGGGAAATTATGTATATATAGGAATGTCCGCAAGGGCGGGGCGGGCAGATTCTTAATATGAACGCCATACTTCCGCATCCGGATGACAGCAGTGACTACCGATGATGCCATTACATACCCCGTGATCGGCCATGGCTTTCCCGAGCCGGGGTCTTTCGCTTTGATGGTCGCCACGCAGAGTGACCTTCAGGCGCTTTGCCGGCTGTTTCACATAACTGTGGATCAATATTACGCCCTTTATATGAGCCGATTGTATGTCGTATCCAGCAACGGCCGGCGCTTTTCCATTGTCGGCCCGCTGGTGGGGGCGCCTTATGCCGCTATGATTCTTGAAACATTGATAGCCGGGGGTGTCACCAAAGTCTTATTCTGGGGTTGGTGCGGCGCCGTTTCAGTCGGGGTAAGGATCGGGGATATCATCGTACCGAACGGCGCCATTATTGATGAGGGTACATCCCGTCATTATGGATCGGATTTTGCGCGCATCTCGGCGCCCTCAAGTGAAATGACAAAAGAAATCACGGCGGCCCTGACGCATCATCGCCTTGATTTTCATGAAGGCGCCGTCTGGACCACCGATGCGATCTTCCGGGAGACCCGCGCAAAGGTCGAAGCGTTTCAATCCCAAGATATGCTTGCGGTTGAGATGGAAACATCGGCCCTGTTTACCGTTGGAAAGTATCGCGCGGTGAAGGTGGGCGCGCTCCTTGTGGTTTCCGATGAGCTGGCCACCTTTACCTGGAAACCCGGGTTCAAGGATCCGCGCTTCAAACAAAACCGCCGAAAGGCATGCAATGCCATGGGGACGCTATGTCAGAATCTGTAGACCCCGATCGTGTTAAAAAAATCGAAACGCTGCGACA
This sequence comes from Desulfobacterales bacterium, assembly GCA_029211065.1. Classification (NCBI taxonomy): domain Bacteria; kingdom Pseudomonadati; phylum Thermodesulfobacteriota; class Desulfobacteria; order Desulfobacterales; species Desulfobacterales bacterium. The sequence goes on along the minus strand of JARGFK010000019.1, from coordinate 17,335 downwards.
GGCCCTGCATTACCATAATCACCGCTATTATGTCCTGGACGACCCTGAAATTTCAGATGCGCAGTATGACCGGATGATGCGGGAGTTGGTGGACTTAGAGACCGCCTATCCGGAATTGATTACTTCGGATTCCCCGTCCATGCGGGTGGGCGCAGCGCCGTTGGCGCAGTTTGAAACGGCTCGGCACTCACTCCCCATGTTGAGCCTTGAAAATGGATTCGGAGAGGCGGATATACTTGAATTTGATCTGCGGGTGAAAAGATTTCTCAAAACAACGGAACAGATTCAATACACGGCTGAACCCAAAATGGACGGCATCGCCGTTGAGCTGGTTTACCGGAGCGGTAGGCTGGAACGGGCGACGACCCGGGGTGATGGCGTTAACGGCGAGGTCATAACCGCAAACGTGCGGACTATCCGCGCCGTTCCCCTCGTTCTTCAGGATACCCATGATCGAGAAATTCCGCCTCTGCTTGAAGTACGCGGAGAAGTATTTATCAGCAAGGCGGGCTTTCGGCGCTTGAATGCGGAACGCCTGCAGCTGAATCAACCACCGTTCGCCAATCCCAGAAATGCAGCGGCCGGTTCATTAAGACAGCTCGATTCCCGGGTTACGGCCCTGCGTCCCCTGGAGGTGTTTTTTTACGGGGTTGGAATGGTGCAGGGGCTTTCCCAGGAATCGCATTGGGACATCCTGTGTTCGCTGCGCCAATTGGGTTTTAGAATCAATCCTGAAATCAGGCCGAACCTAACCATCGTGGACGTGATGGACTTCTATCGGCGCCTTGATGCCAACCGACATGATCTGCCGTATGAAATCGACGGCGTGGTGATCAAGGTTGACAAGCTGCCGCTTCAACGGCAGTTGGGCAATACCTCCCGCAGCCCCAGATGGGCGATTGCCTATAAGTTTGCGGCCCTGCAGGCGACGACCCGGATTGTAAGTATCGAAGTCCAGGTCGGTCGGACGGGAGCGCTGACACCGGTTGCACATTTAGAACCTGTTAACGTCGGCGGTGTGGTGGTCAGCCGCGCCACCCTGCACAATGAAGATGAGATCAAACGAAAGGATATCCGCATCGGGGATACTGTTTTTGTTCAACGGGCCGGGGATGTAATCCCGGAAGTCGTCAAGGTCGTTGTATCCCGGCGGTCCGGACATGAAAAAAAATTTAGAATGCCGGCAACCTGTCCTGTCTGTAAATCCCAAGTCGATTCTGCAGAGACCGAAGTTGCAGCCAGGTGCATCAATGCTGCCTGTCCCGCGCAGATCAAGGAGCGGGTAAAACATTTCGCCTCAAAAGCCGCCTTTGATATTGACGGCCTGGGGGAAAAACTGATCGAACAGCTCGTTGCCAGGAATCTGGTAGGGTCTTACGCGGATATTTTCCATTTAACGGCGGAAACCCTCAGCGGACTGGATCGCATGGGAACAAAGTCTGCCATGAATCTTGTCCGGGCCATTGAAAAAAGCAAGCGTATCCGTTTGGGCCGCTTCATTTATGCCTTGGGTATCCGGCATGTGGGTGAACACGTGGCCAAAATTCTGGCAGGCGCGTTTCATGACTTAAACGCAATTCAAAACGCGCGCACCGAGGATTTGGAGTCCATAGACGGCATCGGCAGCGTGGTGGCGGAAAGCGTCGCCGGTTTTTTCAGGGAAGCGCAAAACCGCATCACGCTTGACCGCCTGCTGGCAGCCGGTGTTCAGATCGTTCCGGATTCACAACCGGCCGAGGGATCGTTAACGGGTCTGGTGTTTGTTTTAACGGGAACCCTGGAGACCCTTGCAAGACATGCGGCCCAACAATTGATTGAAGCGGCGGGGGGAAAAGTCAGCAGCACCGTCAGCCGCAATACCGATTATCTGGTTGCCGGCAAATCCCCAGGTTCGAAACTGCAGCGGGCGCAGGAATTCGGAGTTAAGGTCATAGACGAGAACGCACTGAAAAAAATGCTGTCCGGATCTCCGGATCAGGGATAGATGGGGGGGGCATGGAAACAAAGTCAAGAAGGCGTGTCATCATCCGGGGACGGGTGCAGGGAGTGTTCTTCCGGATGGAAACCCAGCGTGCGGCCGATCGGCACGGCGTTTTTGGGTGGGTCAAAAACCGGGCGGACGGAGCCGTCGAAGCCGTATTCGAAGGCGATACGGATAAGGTCGATGCGGTCATCGACTGGTGCCGCCAAGGGCCGCGCCATGCCGATGTTAAAGGCGTTGATATCCAAGAAGAAAATTATACCGGCGAGTTTAAGGAATTTAATATCGCTTATTAGTGTCGTGGCCTGCGCATCCGTTGCAAAATCAATATCGCGCCCGCGCAAGCGGGAGACCAGACAAATGGTGCCTGGATTCCGGCTTGCGAGACGGTGTCGTAATTAACAAAACAAGAGCTATAACCTGTTAAGTCATTCCGGGCCTGACCCGGGCACGTCGTCAAGCTTTAGCGCTATCCAGAATATTTTCAATTTCATAGGATCCTGGATGCCGGATCAAGTCCGGCATGACGTGAAGAAAAAAATCCATTCAATCGGAACACATTGTTGGCAATCACTTATGGCGTATAGATGGGCGCTAAAAAAAGAAGCGGTTCATAAACCTTGCAACAGCTTATGAACCGCTTTAAAATTGGAACCAGTTAAATTTAAACGGCGGCTTTGAGTTTTTTGCCCGCTTTGAATTTTACAACGTTGGAAGCCTTGATTTTGATCGGGGCGCCGGTTTGCGGATTGCGTCCCTTGCGGGCTTTGCGACGGCCTTTAGAAAAAGTACCAAACCCTACCAGTGTCACCTTGCCGTCTTTTTTCTTCAGCGCTTTGACGACTCCATCCATAAAAGAGCCTAGTGCGGCAGCGGCAGCGACTTTGGAGATTCCAGCATCTTTTGCCATTTTGTCTACCAGTTCTGCTTTTGTCATAGTACCTTCCCCCTTTTTTGATTATTGATTGATGGTTGAATCGTCCGCCTATTTCAATACCCATTACAGTAGGACACCGATGATGTCAATAGAAAAACAGCCTGCTGTAACACTTTTTTGGGGTAGCCCGTTGCTGATGAACGCTGTGATTGGGTTTGCGGACAGGTGCCGCTCTAAATTGACCAGCACCCTCCATCAGCGCATAGGACTGAAACAAAATGATTTAATTTTTTTGTGGGTATAGGGCGCCGGCGTTACGTCAGGGCGCGTATCCGCCGCAAATCCTGCGAACAACTTAAAACAGGGCGTTTACGAATTGTTTGGGATCAAAGTCCTGGAGGTCTTCGATTTTTTCACCCACGCCGATGTATTTCAGCGGTATATTCAAGGTGTCACAAATACTGACGACAATGCCGCCCTTGGCGGTGCCATCCAGTTTTGTAACGGCAATCGCCGTAATGCCCAAGGCGTCGTGGAACATCCTGGCTTGGGCCAGCGCATTCTGTCCGGTGGTGGCGTCCAGGACCAGAAGGATTTCATGGGGCGCCGCCGGGATTTTTTTGGAAATAATGCGTTTCATCTTTTTCAGCTCTTCCATCAGGTTCACCCGTGTATGCAGCCGACCGGCCGTGTCGACCAGAACGACATCCATACTTCTGGCCGCCGCAGCTTCAAGGGCATCAAAGGCAACCGCTGCAGGATCAGCCCCTTCTTTGTGCTTTACAATTTCGGCACGGGCTCTTTCGGACCAGATCATGAGCTGTTCAATGGCTGCGGCGCGAAACGTGTCGGCGGCGGCAATCAGTACTTTTTTGCCGGCGGCGGTGGATTTGGCGGCCAGTTTTCCGATGGTGGTGGTTTTGCCGACGCCGTTGACGCCCACGACCATGATGATCTGCGGTCCGGCTGAGGGCTGGGCGGTGCCTGAAGATTCTTTTTGAAGGATGGTCTGGATTTCATTCCGCAGGACGGTTTTCAGTTGGGCGGGGTCGGTCATGCCGGCAGAAGTAATCCGTGCGATCAGCTTTTCGGCGGTTTGGACCCCCATGTCCGAAGTGATTAAGAGCTCTTCCAGTTCTTCCAGCAGACCGTCATCAACCGTTTTGCGTCCGGCAAATAATTTTTCAATTCCGCCGGTAAAGCTAAGGCGTGTTTTTGCCAATCCCGATTTTAACCGTTTGAAAAACCCGGGTTCTCCTGAAAGGTCGGCTTTGTGCGGATGGGCTTCGGGGCTGACGTCGCCGGAATCGCCCGAAACGGTTTCATTTGCCGGGGGGGTGTCAATGCCGTCAGATGTGTTGCCCTTTTTATCCGGGCTGCCGATGCCGGCGGTTTTTTCATTAACGGCCTTAGATTTTTTAAACCAACCAAAAGACTTCATTTGTTAATTGGGCGCCCCTTGCCGTTCGAAATTTACGGAAACAATTTTGGAAACCCCTCTATTTTCCATCGTGATGCCGAAAAGGGTGTCGGCAAATTCCATGGTCCGCTTGTTGTGAGTGATCATGACGATTTGCGATTTCTCCCCGATGATTTTCAGCAGTTCGTTGAAGCGAAAGATGTTGGCCTCATCAAGGGGGGCATCGATTTCATCCATCAGGCAAAACGATGTCGGCTTCAGTAAAAAGATCGAGAAAATAAATGCAATCGCCGCCAGTGCTTTTTCGCCGCCAGAAAGGAGGCTCATTCGCGTCAACTTTTTGCCGGGAGGATGAATCATGTACTCCACACCGGTTTCAAGGGGCTTTTCCGGTTCGGTCAAGACCAGCTTAGCAGCCCCCCCCTCAAAAAGGCGGGGAAATACCTCCGTCAGTTTTTCATTCACCCGATCAAACGTCGCCAGGAATCGTTCTTTTGTTATTTTATTGATTTTTCTGATAACCTTATGGAGGTCTTCCACGGCCGTTTCAAGATCATCGCGTTGGGTGCAGAGAAAATCGGAGCGTTCCTTTAATTGTTCATACTCCTTGATGGCGCCGAGGTTGACATCGACAATTTTGGAAATTTTGCCCCTGAGCCGGGTCAATTCGTCTTCCTTTTCCTGCAGGGCGGCTTCCGTCAGTTCGTCCGGTGCTTCCAGCAGCGAAGTGAATTCGGTCTTAAGTTCTGTAAACGGCTGGTGGTAGCGTTCTTCCAGGCGGCTTGAAATGTTGTCCCGCTGCATCTTGCGTTGGGAGTGTTCAATTTCAAGGAGTTGCACTTTCTGGAGAACTTCCTCGCGTTCGTTCTGGACTGCTGAAATGGTGCTGTCTTTTTCTTTTAAGGTGTTATCAATCGTCAGGTAGTCGCCTTCGCTGAGTTCAAGGGACGAATCCAGTTGTTTCAAGGCTGCATACATGCCGGCCAGCGTCTGCTCGAATTCAGCAACTTTTTCTTTTAAGGCGGTCCGCTTTTGGATCTTTTGATTGATTTCCTGGGCAAGCTGTTCCAGGCGTCTGATGCCTTCCGTTTGAAATTCCTGCAGGCGTGTCAGTGTATTTGTGCTGTTTTCCACCTTGGCATTCAAGGCCGTCAGCTGCAGCTTCAGGTCGACAATCCGTCCGTCGAAATCTTCCAGTTGGTTGGACACGGTGCGGATGTTATTGTTTAGATCGGCAACCTTCTTTTGGGCGCCGGCGACTTCGGATTCTATTTCAGCCAGAGCGTGGTTGTATCTGGTCATTTCTTCTTCGATATTGCTCTCTTCGCCCATAAGCTGTTCCTGCTCCAGGCGGACGACTTCCAGATGGCGTCGGGCGTGCTTCAATTCTTCCGAAATTTTATAGAGTGATTTTTCAGCCTCGATCTCATTTTGGACTGCTGTATTTTTCTGTTCGGTAAAATTATGCAGGGTGGTTTCCAGGGATAAGACCGCCCCCTCAAGCCTTTTTTGTTCCTGCCGGGCGGTTTCCAGTTCCTTGTCCAGGCTGAGAATGTGTTGTTCGAGCTCCTTCAGCTCCTGTTTCTTGGTGAGTATTCCGGATAAATTTTCCTTGTTGCCGCCGATCATAATACCCTGGGGGGTGATCATGTCGCCGTTTTTCGTTACCACCGACTGCAAGGCGCCGTTGCGATTGAATATTTCCAGCGCCTCGGTGATGTCGTCGGCGATCACGAAATGACCCAACAGCGCCTCGGCGATGGGCTCAAACCCCGGTTTGATGGAGACATGATTGAGCAGGCGCCTGGAAGCGTCCGGCTTTTTCAGCGGGCCGTATTCAAGCGGTTTGATGGCGGCCATGGGGATGAAGCCGCTGCGGCCGGTGCTCCGGGTCTGGAGAAAATCGATGGCGCCGGTCCCGGCTTTCTGGTCGTCCACAAGGATGTATTGCAGGGCTTCTCCCAAGGCGGCTTCTACCGAAGGTTCAAACGACGGCGCCGGCTCGACGATATCTGTCACCAGGCCGACAACCCCCCTGATTTTTGGAGACTTCTCCGGGTCTGCGGCGCCGGATGAATCATCGGTTTCCCGGGCATTTTTCATGATGGCCCGGACCCCCTCTTTATACCATTCGAAATTTTCCTCCATTTTCCTTAATGTGCTGAATCTGGAGCGGAGCTTGTTGCGTTCCATATCGATGGTCTGAACCGTTTTAACTTGCCGGCCGAGCGCCTTGCTCTCGGCTTCGAGCCGGGCGCGGGTCTCGTCCAGACGCCGGTCTAAATCGGCGATGATTGCCTTGCCCGCTTTAAGTTCTTCGGTTGCCTGAACTTCTTTTTCCTCCAGGCCCGTGACCTTTTGAGCGGCGACCGCCTCTTCCTCATCGATCCTTTTCAGGCGTCTCGTGAGGTTTTCTTTGTTGTTCTGGGCATTCTGAAAAAAATTTTTATATTGCGCTTCCCGGGAGATCCTGTCCATGAGTTCGGCTTTACTGTCTTCAAGCCGCCGGTTAAAACCGGCCAGTTCTTCTCTCAGGCTCTGGGTGGACAGCATTTCCTCACTAAGGGTCGCCTTTATGGATTGACTTTGGGCTTTCAGTTCGCTGTTTTGATTTTTTACCTGTTCAATTTCAGAAAGGATGGATTGGTTCTTTTCGATGAGTTCCTGCCGAACGATATCCAGTTCAGCCGATTCCTGGGCCAGGCGTTCGATATCTTTATTCAGATAGGCCAGATCATTTTCCCTTCTGTCGATACTGCGCTGGGTCTCGAATTTTTGCGATTTCTGCTCAGATATCTCCTGGTTTTTCTGCCAGCGTTGTTGTTTAATGTCTTCGATAGCCGCGTCCAGTTTTTTAAGCTGCGCGATGTGTTCGATGTCCTTATCCTTCAGGCTTTTCAAAAGGGCGTCGGTTGCCGTGATCTGTTCGGTGAAAACATCGATGCTGTGAAGGGCCAGCACGACATCGAGGCGCTTGATGCGGTCCTGAAATTTTTTATAGAGTTCGGCCTTTTTGGCCTGGCGTTTGAGGCTGCCCATCTGACGTTTGACTTCCGTAATGATATCGGAAACCCGCAGAAGATTTTGATTGGTGGAATCGACTTTGCGAAGCGCTTCATTTTTTCTGCTGATAAAGCGGGTAACGCCGGCGGCTTCTTCGATGAAATAACGCCTTTCTTCCGGTCCTGCATCCGTTATGGCGCCGATGTTCCCCTGCTGAATTACGGCATACGATTTGGGGCCCAAGCCGCTGCCCATAAAGACGTTGTGGATGTCTTTGAGCCGGCAGAGCTGCTTGTTGATATAGTAGGCGCTTTCGCCGGAGCGATACAGGCGCCGGGTGAGCATGATTTCAGTAAAATCCTTTAATTCTTCGGGGGCGGAGCCGTTGTCATTGAGCAGCGTTAAAGAGACTTCCGCCATGTTCAGGGGCGGTTTGCCGTTTGTCCCGGCAAAAATGATATCCTCCATGGCTTTGCCGCGGAGTTGCTTGACGCTCTGTTCGCCCATCACCCATCGGATGGCGTCAACGATATTGCTTTTGCCGCAGCCGTTGGGGCCGACGATAGCTGAAATGCCGGAGGGAAATTCGATACAGGATTTATCGACAAAAGATTTAAAACCATTGATTTCGAGTTTTTTAAGCTTCATATGTTAAGGCCTCCTGTCCACCTGAAGGTCTGGATAGACGTTGCCGATAGTTGTCTGTAGCAAAAGTGTTTTATTGACTTTAGATGGGTACCAAAAATCAAACCAAATGTAAAGGGAAAAACACAATTTACGGTGTGTTTTGTAAAACCATACTACAATATATAGTAGGTTCCATATCAAATACTAATCATTTCGGCTAATTATTCTTGACACTGGTGCAGCGCCCCAGTTAATATGTTTTTCCGCTTTATAACTAAGGCAAAGTTTTGACATCTCAATTATTTCTTGAGTTTACCAACACTTTATTTTTATGGGAGGGGATGGATGACTGGCAAAAAAACGATCAGCCCGGAAAAGCTTTTAGCCGACAAAAAAGTTCTTGAAGCAACCGACAGCGTCAACCGTGAATTGTTGGAGCGAAGGGCTTACCGTCCTCCCATCTGCAAGGTGTTTAAAAGTTCTTTCACCGCCTTGGCGGAAGATGAACGCTATCGTTTTGTAATCCATAACGAGGCCCGCAAGAAACTGCCGAATATCATCGAAAATAAGGTTCAAGCGGTTGTGCCGGCCAAGTCCCCGGACAATGCTTTTATATCCGCTTATACCCAAAAGCGTAATATCGGTATTGTCTTTTCCGGTGGGCCTGCGCCCGGCGGGCACAATGTTATTTCCGGCCTTTACGACGCCGCCAAAAAGGCCAACCCGGAAACACGGGTTTACGGATTTTTGGTGGGACCGGACGGGATTATTGAAAATGAGGCCATCGAGCTCAGCGATGAATTGGTGGATAAATATCGAAACCTGGGCGGATTTACCATGATCAAGACCGGCCGAACCAAAATTGACTCCAAACAAAAGATGGCCCTTTCCAAAGAGACCTGTAAACAACTCAAGCTCAATGCCCTGGTGATCGTGGGGGGTGACGATTCCAACACCAATGCCGCATTTCTATCCGAGGAGATGACCGGCATGGGTGTCCAGGTGATCGGTGTTCCCAAGACCATTGACGGGGACATCCAGGTCAGAGACGCCAACGGCCGGGTGTTGTGTGCCGTGTCATTCGGATTTCATACGGCTGCCAGGGCGTTTGCCCTGGCGGTCAGCAACCTCTGCACGGACAGCAGCTCGGATGTCAAATATTGGCATATCTGCAAGGTCATGGGGCGTGTCGCCAGTCATCTGGCGTTGGAGGTCGCCCTGCAGTCGCATGCCAACATGACCCTGATCGGTGAAGATCTGGCCGACTACGTTGATAAGAAGCGGTTGGAAAAAGCCCAGAAAGAAACGGGCACGGACTACAATTCCTACGGAATGACCCTGCGGCATCTTTCCCGGGTCATCTGCGACGGCATTGTCCGGCGGGCTTCGGTGGGAAAGAATTACGGCGTGATTGTCATTCCCGAAGGGGTGCTGGAGTTCATCAATGAGATTCAGGTGTTTATCATAAAATTAAATACGATCATCGCCGAATACAATCAGACACACGACACCGATTTTCATTCCGACGTCCCCCATCTTGAGGCCAAACTGGAATATCTGCGGCGGCTGGCCAGACGTTCCCGGGAAGACGCCGCTTTTACAATCTGGAACACCCGCGATGATGAGCTTTTTAATGATATCCCCGCTTTTTTCCAGGAAGGCCTGCTGATGGAGCGGGACAGTCACGGCAATTTTCAATTTTCACAGGTTGAAACCGATAAGGTTCTCATGGGAATGGTCAAGGATTACCTGGAGATCCTCTATGAAGAAGGCAGTTATAAAATCGGTATCTCCCGCGATTACTTTACAAAAATCCTGAAAAAGGACGGTCTGGATCCGGAGCTCTACGGCCGCTGTTTATTTAAAAATTTCAAAAATGGCGGGATGCTGATCATTAAACCGGCCATTATTTCGATCAAGACCCTGAAACAGGAGCTGGTCAAGGCCGGCATCTTTAGTGATGACAAAGAGATTCCCGGCGCTGTTCTGAAAATATTCAACCAATCCATTCCCAAATTAAAGACCCAGACACATTTTTTCGGGTATGACGGCAGGGGAAACGACCCGACCCGTTTTGACTGTATTTATACATACAATTTGGGGTTGACGGCCTTCAGCCTGATTGTCAACGGGGTTACCGGTCAAATGGCGGCCATCAAAAATCTGGAAAAAGAATTCAGCAAGTGGGAGCCCATCGGGATACCCATCGCGCCGATGATGCACCTTGAAGAACGCAAGGGCAAGTTGGAGCTGGTATTGGAAAAAAGCCTGGTGGACGTCGATTCAGCCTCTTTCAGGGTCGTCAAGGCGCTCAGGGAGAAGTGGCTGGCGGCAGTCCCCGGCGATGACGATTACCGCAGACCCGGCCCGATCCGTTTCTCCGGAAAGAGCGTGGAGGAAAGACCCATTACCCTGGTGTTGAATGCCATTGAAGGTTCATCCGGCCGGATGTGACGGCCTCTTGTTTATCGCGGGATTATAACCGGGGATCGGCTGTGGCGACTCGAAAGATACCGATGGGGAGGGCAGTTGTTTGGAATATCAGGCATAGTTGGGTGGGATATAATATAGGTGAAACAGAAAAAAAATTATCAGTGCGCAGAGGCAGGCCAGAACCGGCGTCAGCAGCCATCCGATCAGGATGTTGAGAAGGGTCCCCCGGTTGATGGTGTTGCCCCCCTTTATGACGCCGATGCCCAGAACCGCACCGATGACACCCTGGGAGGTTGAAACCGGGACGCCGATAAAGGTGAAAATATGGACCGACACGGCCAGGGACAGGACTACGATGAGCGCTGAAAAAGGGTCCAGTCGAACCAGTTTTTTCCCTACTGTTTCCATAACCGGCCGGCTGTAGGTCATAATCCCCAGGGCGATGCTGACCCCGCCGATGAGCGCCGCCCCGAAAACGCTGATTAATCCGGCGCCGACAAAAACGGCCGTGACATTGGCGACGTTGTTGGCCCCCAGCGTGTAAGCCCCGTAAATACCCGCTAAGATCAGAGACAGCCGCAGAAGCGCATCAGACTCAAAAAGATTGAGATTGGCTCGATTATAGAAACTGCCGAGCCAGCGGTATAAAAAAAAAGCAATGATTGCCGCGCCGATGGGTGTTGCCACCCAGCAGGATACGACTTTCCCCAGGCCGGCAATATTGAGCTGATTATTCAAAAAGCCGATTCCCAAAATTGCGCCCACAACCGCCTGGGAAGTGGATACCGGCAGTCCAAAAGCCGTCATGATGGTTACGGTAAGCGCGGCGGCCACCGAGGATATCACCGCTTGTTCAAGGTTAAAGCTGGTCAGTCCCTTGAGGGTGTCGATGCCGGCCTGGCCGGACACGAGTGCGCCGATGATGACGAAGACGGACGCCAGCACCGCGGCCGTCCAGAATTTAAGCATTTTTGACGATACGGCCGTACCAAAAACATTGGCCGCATCATTGGCGCCCAGCGACCACCCTAAAAAAATGCCGCCCAGAAGTGAGAACATCAGACCCGCCGTTTAATGTTGATAATATTGATACGTTTTGACACCCGGTCGGCCTGATCTGAAATTTCTCCGATCAACCCGATCAGTTCCTTCATCTGAAGTTTTTGGAAAGGATCGATGGGGGCATCGAAAAGCTTGGTAATAATCCGCCGTTCGATATGGTCGCAGTGGCTCTCATTGCTGTCGATTTGCGTCAGGAGGTCGCGCATGCGCTCATTTTTTTTAAAAAGCGCGATTACCTCCCGGTTCATTAAATCGCAGCATTCCAGGCTGATTTTAATCAGTTCTTTGGTGTCGGAAAGAATGAAATCCGGCAGGGAGAGTTTCTGGGTCTGGATCGAGTACAGCACCTTTTCAAAAAGGTGGGGGATGATGTCCATGGCATCGAGCAGCAGCATGATATCGCCGCGGGATTCGGGAATCAGCGCTTTTTCATACATCAGGGATTTGACTTCTTCGCGGATATCATCGGCCTTGGATTCAAACTTGTGGGTCTGGACGATCAGATATTCAAAATTTTCACAGAAAGCGCCGTTGAGCAGGCATGCCTCCAGCGCGGTCAAAAAACTTTTCTGGGTCGACTTGAGCGTGTCCAGGTAAACATAAATCAGGTTTTCCACCTGTGATTGTTTTTTAAAAAGGAAACTGAGCATACGTCACTCCCTGTAGATTGAAAACGAGCAAGCCCATTGGGTAACAGAAAAAAAAGACCCTTTTCCGAAGGCCTTAGAACGTTAAAAAGGCAGGTTGCCTCTTCGTTGCAACCGTATCGTCAGGCAACAATTAAAAAAGGGGAACGGTGCACTTAGTCCATGGCTTCGGGTACACTGAAGCCTTCCGCCTCAAGCGCTTTTTTTATAACATCGGTTTTACAGGAAAACAGACGGAAAAAATAGGTTCTTTTTCCTTTTTGACGGACCGTCATCCCGACATTGATGATGTCGCCGCCCTTTTCCTGGACGATCTGGGAGGCCTTTTTGAAAGAGCCGGGTTTATCCTCAACCTCAACATCGATGCGGGAACTGGCATTGAGGATGCCCATCATGTCGATAAATGCACGCAGAATATCTGTTTCCGTAATAATACCCACCGGTTTATTATCTTCGATTACCGGCATCCCGCCGATTTTATACTTGTAGATGAGCTGTGCCGCGATCTCAATATCATCTTCCGGTGACACGGTAATGGGCTTTTTGACCATCAAGTCCGCGATCGTCAGATCCCCCAGCATGGAAGGGATGAGACCCTGTTTTAAATCAGCCAGTGTGGCAAACCCCTTTAGCTTATTGGTACGGGAGACAACCGGCAGGTGACGGATGGAATTGATCTTCATCAATTCGATTGCATCCTGAATCGAGGCGTTATTCGTAATGGTAATCGGATCCGGAATCATGAGGTCTTTAATCTTCATGGCGAAACCTCTTTAGTGGGTTTTCAGTTATGATTCGTTATGCACCGCAACAGCGAGCGCTAACCCCGTCCCGCCAAGGCGGGACTGCAGTGTTCTTCAATTATTTAACCGGTTGGGGACACAAGAGTCAATAAAATTATATAGAATTGGCGTTTGAGTCCGAAATTGACGCCATGGTTGCATCGGCAGCCAACCATACGGCGCGCCTTTTAGCCTAACGACAATTCCGGTTTAATCGAAGGAGTTCAAGATTCTAAAATTTGAGCGGCCTCCAGTGCGAAATAGGTCAGGATAACGTCTGCACCGGCGCGTTTGATGGCGGTCAACGTTTCCAGCATGACTTTGCTGCCGTCCAGCCATCCCATTTTCGCGGCGGCTTTGATCATGGCATATTCGCCGCTGACGTTGTAGGCCGCAATCGGCAGGTCGATTTCCTGGCGGACACGATAAATGATATCCAGATAGGGCAGGGCCGGTTTGACCATAATGATGTCGGCGCCCTCTTCGACGTCCATGGTCGCCTCGCGGATGGATTCCAGTGCGTTGGCCGGGTCCATCTGATAGGTCCGGCGGTCGCCGAATTTCGGCGACGAATCAGCGGCCTCGCGAAACGGCCCGTAATAGGCCGAGCAGTACTTGACGGCATAGGACATGATGGGGATATGGCTGAAAATGTCGTCGTCCAGAACAGCGCGGATTTCAGCCACGCGGCCGTCCATCATGTCGGAAGGCGCCACCATGTCGGCGCCGGCTTTGGCATGAGAAAGAGCGGTGCGGGCAATCAAGTCCAGGGAAGCGTCGTTGTCGATGACGTCGCCTGCCACAACGCCGCAATGACCGTGATCGGTGTACTGGCACAGGCAGACGTCGGTAATGACCGAGAGGCCCGGCACTTTGCTTTTCAGCTCTTTAACCGCTTTCTGGACGATGCCTTCCTTGCTATAGGCGCCCGTTCCCAGCGGATCTTTTTTTTCAGGGACGCCGAACAGCATCACCGCCGGGATATGGCGTTCAACAGCTTCTCCGGCGACCTTCACCAGGTTATCCAGTGATAGCTGATATTGTCCGGGCATCGAAGGGATCGGATTCTTGACCCCTTTCCCGCCGACGGCAAAAAGGGGCAGGATGAAATCGTCAACGCTAAGCGTTGTTTCGCGGATCATGCGCCGAAAGGCCTCGTTCTGGCGCAGGCGTCGGGGGCGGTAGTCGGGGAAAAGCATCACGCACTCCTTTTCTGGGATAAAACCTGTTGTTGCAAAAGCAGGGTTAAGTTTCCCTTAACATGCTCAGTTCATTTTTTATCAGGGTGTTAATAAATGTTTCCGGATCGTTCAGCGCCTGTCGGGTTATAAAAAATCGGTTTTTACCGGTTTTTTCCCGTATCAGCTTCAAACCGAGCTTCAGGTCGTCGGACATCCGGTCGTAGAATGATGCAATCGAAGCCGATGATATGACAACCTGTTCGATGATGCAATCAACGGCATCGTCTTCAAGTACAATGTTGATGTCATGACTCTTGAAAAAGGATAATTCCAGTTTTTTGATTTCATCATAAAACGTTTTTATTTTTTTGATGGTATGATTGATGTCCATCACATGCCGGCAGTAGAACGTCGCCAGGATGTCGATCCGGGAGGGGGTCAGGGTCAGGTTGTATTTTTCCGCAAGATTACTCTGGTTCCGACGGATGTAGTCTTTCACAGATTCCTTTTCCGCCCGGGACAGGCGCTGGAAATCTTCAGCCCATTTTGTATCCTCGGGCTTCTCCAGGATGTCTTTGAGGGAGTCCCGGGCATTTTCGATCACGTCTGCAGTTACCGCGAATTGTTTGATATCGGTGGAAGGCAGCTTTTTTTCAAACACCAGCAGGGCTTTTTCAACGGCGCTGATCAATCCTCGGGCGCCGGTGTTTTCGTCAAAGGCATATTCAGCTAAAATCCGAAGGGCCTCATCCTCAAATTTAATGTCGATGCCGTAGGCGCTGAAGTCGAGCTTTTTGCCCAGAATGATCGGATTATTGGGATTTTTCAGAATCTCAAAAAGGTCTTCTTTGGTCAGTTTTTCAAATACGGACCTGACCGGCAGGCGCCCCACGAACTCGGATTCAAAGCCGAACGCGATCAGATCTTCCGAACGGACATGCTTGAGAATGTCTATCTGTTCCTGGGGCTTTGAAATGTTGGCGCCGAAACCGATGCCCTGGTCGGAGATGCGTTTGCCGATGATGGGAATCAGCTCCGTAAAAGCGCCGCTCACAATAAAAAGGACATTTTTGGTGTTGACGGTGCGCTTGTCCCGTTCTCCGGTTTTACGGAATCTTTCGATTTCCTGCATCATCGAAATCGGGTCGTGGGGTACTTTCAAATCGACTTCGGTTTCTTCCAGGGGCTTGAGAAGCGCCCGCTGGACACCGGTCCGGGAAACATCGGCACCGATCAAGTTATGGCTCGATGCGATCTTGTCGATTTCGTCAATATAGATGATGCCGTACTGCGCCAGATCAATGTCGCCGTCGGCCTCCCGCACCAGGTCCCGCACCAGATCTTCGACATCGCCGCCGACATAGCCGGTTTCGCTGAACTTGGTGGCATCGCCCTTGACAAAAGGGACGCCGATCTTGGCGGCGATCAGCTTGATCAAGTAGGTTTTGCCGACACCGGTGGGTCCGATCATGAGGACATTGTTTTTGATGCTGCCGACCATTTCGCTGATGTTGTTGCCGGCGGCCTGGATGTGTTTGATGCGGTTAAAATGGGTACAGATCTTGGTGGCCAGGATCGCCTTGGCGCTTTCCTGCTTGACGATATACTGGTCCAGGTACGCCACCAGTTCTTCGGGTTTCATGCTAAAATTAATCCCCTTGCCGGTGTGCGAATAGCGGCGGTCCTTTTCCACCGTCTCCTCCTGGGGCAGCATCAGCGGCGATATAATCTTAACGTTATCCCCGAATTTCTTGGTCAGAAACTCGCTGATTTCTTTTTCGATTTTTTTTGGGCTGGGTATTTTTTCGTTATCTTCTTTCATGCACAAGATAATAATCACATGCGGTTAAAAATGCAAGCCATGCAAATTTATTAAAGGGATACAAGATCAAAAGGCATAGGGCAACATGATTCAGATGCGGGGGCTGCTCCGGAGCATCACCCTTTAGAATCAATCCCGGGGATTTTGGGTTTTAACGTGAGAATAAGGGCGGCCACGATCAGAAGCGTGGCGATGCAGATCAGCCAGCCGGGTCCATATGATCCGGTTTTATCAAAAATATAACCGCCGAGGACGGGTCCGATGCTGCCGCCGACCCCGGTTGCAAAAAATATCAGCAGCCCGTAGGCCGACCCAAACACCTGCTTATCGAATCGATCCGATATCATATAGGGCATAACCGGCGCCATCGAACCGTAGCCGAATCCATAGATGAGGGCAAAAATGTAAAGCGTCGTGACAGTTTCAGCCCTGTAAAGGAATATCATGCCCATCGCCATGATTATGAAACCCGTCGATGCCGAATGCTTGGCATCCCGCACGCGATCGCATAGCCACCCGAAGAATAACTTTCCGCAGCTTCCGGTGACGCCGATGATCCCCAGAGCGGCCGCAGCTTCCAGGTCATTAATTCCCCTGTTGATGGCATAGGCGATCTGACAGTTAAAGGTCATCATTACCGTCATCACGGCCAGAATGTTACAGCAAACCAGGATCCAGAACTGTGAGGTTATGAGAACCGGTTTGAGCGAGGGTTTTGCTGTGATGGAGACAGCAACCTGAGAGGGGCTGTTGTCGGAGGCCGGTTTGTCTCCGTCCGGCAGCAGGCCCATCTGATCGGGGCCGCTTTTTCCCATAAACCCATAGGTTATTAAAATACCCATCACCAGCATCAGCATCCCAATGGACAAAAACCCGCTGCGCCACCCGAAGTGCTTGACAATATAGCCGGCCATCGGCGCCATCAGCATGGTTCCGATTCCGATGCCCATTGAAGATATGCCGATGGCCAGCCCTCTGTAGCGATTAAACCATTTTGCAACCGTTACACTGTTGACCACCATGCCGCACCCGGCTGTACCGGCCCCCACCAGGACGCCGTAGGAAAGATATAACCCCAGCGGGGTCTGGACATGGCTAGCCAGGAGCAGTCCGGCGGAGGTGAGCAAAATTCCGGTGATCATAATCCCCCGGGGAGCAAACCGGTCCAGCAGCCGACCGGCCAGGATACTTGAAAGCGCATACATGATAAGATTGATGGAGGCGCCGAACTGGATGATCGTCATGGACCAGTTGTACTCGGCAAACATGGGTTTTACGAATACGCCGAAGGAATATCTTACGCCATAGGTAATCACCATGATCATAAATGTGCCAAAGACCACATACCAACCCCAGAAAATGGGTTTACCTTTGGTTCTCAATATCTGTCGATTCAAGATCTCATCCTAAAGGGCGTCTGATTAAAAAAAATGAGGGGACATCCTGAAAATGAGGGGACATTCTATAGTCCTCATGTCAAGTATTTTTTTTAACCCCGTA